>JBGASI010000110.1:0-10457 GCA_044229815.1 Vicinamibacteria bacterium
CTCCCCGACGTCGAAGGTCCGGTGCCCGTTCGGACACTCGGGGACGAGCTGGCCCTCGCTCACCTGGAGCACCTCGGCGCAGCGCGTGCAGTGCAGGGCGGCCGCGCGCGGGGCGTGGTCGCCCGTGTGGACCTGCTCGGCGGCGGCGCCGAACACCTCCAGCGGCCGCGGCCGGCCGTCTTCCGTCACGACGAAGTCCGCCGCGGTCAGGTCGCCCACGAGCCCGCCCTTCGCGTCGCGGGCGGTCACGGTGACGTGCACCAGCTCGAGCCCGGACTGGAACACCGGCGTGCGCTGGCCCGAGGCGGGCCTCGCGGCGAGGCCGAGGGAGACGAGTGCGAGGCCGGCCAGGCTGCCGGCGAGGCTGCGCGTCACGGTCTGTCCTCCGGGAACACCGAAGTCTAGCGCAGGACCTCGATCACGCGGACGGCCAGGTCCACCTTGTTGAACGGCGGCATGATGTAGACGCCCTGCCCAAGCTCCCGGGCGGCGAGCGTCGCCTCCTGCGCGATCGCGACACCCTCGAGTTGCGCCCGCTCGCCGGACCCGGCCTTGCGCATGCGCTCGCGGATGTCGTCGGGAATGCTCATGCCCGGGACCTCGTTGTGCAGGAACTCCGCGTTCCGGTGCGAGTAGAGGGGCAGGATGCCGACGAGCAGCGGCAGCTCGAGGTGCTCGATCATCGAGCAGAAGCGCTCGAGCGTCTTCGGGTCGTAGACCGGCTGCGTCATCACGTACTCGGCCCCGGCCTTCGCCTTCTCCTCCAGCCGCCGCACTTCCTTCTCGACGTCGGCGCGGCTCGGGTCGGCGCCGCAGCCGGCGTGGATCGCCAGCGCGGGACCGATCAGGTTGCCGGCCAGGTCGCAGCCGTGGTTGAGGTGGTCGAGGATGCGCAGCAGGCCGATCGAGTCGACGTCGTAGACGGCGGTCGCGTCGGGGTAGTCGCCGAGCTTGGGCGGGTCGCCGGTGATCGCGAGGACGTTGCGCAGGCCGAGCGCGTGCGCCCCGAGCAGGTCGGACTGGATGCCGAGCAGGTTCCGGTCGCGGCAGGTGTAGTGCAGGATCGTGTCGATCCCGACCCGTTCCTGGAGCAGCACGCACAGCGCCTGCGCGCTCATGCGCGCCGAGGCGCGCGGCCCGTCCGCCACGTTGATGGCGTCGACCTCGTTCTCGCGGCAGTAGAGCGCGCGCTCGACGATCGCGCCCGGGTCGGCCCCGCGTGGCGGGTCGAGCTCCACCGAGACCACGAACTTGCGCCGCAGCTTGCGGGCGAGCGGCGACTTCTCCTCGCGCGGGACCGCGGCCGGGGCCTCGCGCGGCCGCGACGGCGGCAGCACGCGCACCTCGGCCCGCGCGGAGGGCCGCACCATGCGCACGGAGCGGACCAGGTCGCGGATGTGCGCGGGCGTCGTGCCGCAGCAGCCGCCGACCGCGCTGGCGCCCGCCTCCAGGAAGCGCCGGGCCCAGGTGGCCATGTACTCGGGCGTGCAGAGGTAGACGTAGCGGCCCTCGACGAGCGCCGGGGCGCCGGCGTTCGGCATGGCCGACAGCTTCGCCGTGCGCGCGACGGCGGCCATGCGCTGGATCGTCTCCAGCATGGCCTGCGGGCCCTGGCTGCAGTTGGCGCCGACGAGCGGCACGCCGCGGGCCTCGAGCTCGCGCACCGCGTCCTCCGGCCGGTCGCCGTAGATCGTGCTGCCTTCCTCGTTGAAGGTCAGGCTGACGGCCACCGGCACGTCGCTCGTGAGGGACCGCACGGCGTCGAGCGCGGCGAGCGCCTGGTCGAGCGACGGCATCGTCTCGAGGAGGAACAGGTCGACGCCGCCCTCGAGCAGGCCCTCCGCCTGCTCGCGGTAGGCTTCGCGGGCCTCGTCGGCGCGGACGTTGCCGAGCGGCGCGAGCGGCTTGCCGATCGGGCCCATCGCCCCGGCGACCAGCGCCCGGCCCTGCGCCGCCTCGCGCGCGAGGCGGGCGCCCTCCCGGTTCAGCTTCCGGACCTGGGCCTCGAGCCCGTGCGGGCCGAGCTTGAAGCGGTGGGCGCCGAAGGTGTTCGTCTCGATCACGTCCGCGCCGGCCTCGACGTACTCCTCGTGGATCGCGCGGACCAGCGAGGGGTTCGATGCGTTCAACTCGTCGAAGCACCGGTTCAGGAACACGCCGCGGGCGTAGATCATCGTGCCCATGGCGCCGTCGAAGACCAGGGTCCCCTCGGCCAGGCGCTCCAGGAACGGTTTCACGGCGGACGGGGCGGCTTTCTCGCTCATCGACAGGAGTTTAACCCAGCCGCCCGGGTGCGGAAGCGTCCCGAATCGCTATACTTGGCCGATCGGCGCGCCGCCGGGCGGCCCCGGGGAATGGCCGCGGTCGCGAGTAACCCGTTCACCGAGGTGGGAGGCGACATGGGCCTGCTGGCGTTCGTTTTGACTGCTTCGGTTACGGCCACTGCCGTGGACACCCCGCGACAGGCTGCGGCCACCGAGGGGATCGCCGGGGACGGCGCGGCCTTCGTCTGCGACGCCGTGCGGGTCGTCGGCGCCGCGTGGAGCAAGCAGCGCAGCCAGCAGTTCTCGAGCAAGACGACCCCGGACCTCGTGCTGCGCCCGCGCCTGCGGCTGGCGCTCCACGGCCCCCACGTCGTACGCCTCAAGGTGTTCACGCCGCGCGGGTTCCTCTACCAGGAGATCTCGGTGCCCGTCAGCGCGCAGGCGCCGGACGGCAGCCCGAGCCGGGCGACCGAGCCGGGCGGTCGGGTCGCTGGCACGGGGAGCGTACCGGTCCCCGACCCGGCCACGCCCGGGCGGCCGGCCGCGGCGGGCGCGCCGCCGTCTGCCGTACCGGAGGCGACACGCGGGCCGCAGGCCCGACTGCCGGTCGCGGGCACGTCGATCACACAGAGCTCGCTCTTCGGGGCCTGGTCCGTGCAGCCGTTTCTCGACGATCAGACCGTGCCCTGCGGACCGACCACCACCTTCACGATCGTTGAGTAGGGCTCTTTCGAACGCTTTCGCTTTTGCGGACGGGGCCGCCGCGGGTAGACTTTGGCGAGTTCTTGGAGGAGTCCTGGGATGGGCGAAGGCAGCGACCGCAAGGAAGGGGACGCCGGGGACGATCCCGGCCGCCTGCCCTACGAGAAGCCGGTCGTGTCCTGGGAGCAGCCCCTCGAGGCGCAACCGAGCCTGATGGGCGGCTGCCAGAAGCAGCCCGCCGGCGGCCCCGACTGCACGGCGGTGGGCCCGGTGTCGAGCTGAGCGTGCCGCACCGGCGCCACCCCGACGTCGCCTGGCAGACGATCGGCGACGAGGCGGTGCTGATGAGCCTCGCCGAGCGCCGGGTGCTCGGCCTCAATCCCACGGGCACCCTCGTCTGGACGCTCGTCGAGGAGCGCGACGAGGACGGCCTCGTGCGCGCCGTGACCGAGCGCTTCGCGACCGCGGAAGCGGAGGCGCGCCAGGACGTGCGCGCCTTCCTTTCGTTGCTGCGTGGGCGCGGGCTGATCGTCGAGGCCTGATGGCCCTCACCTGGACGCCCTCGGCGCTGCTGAAGCGCCGGGCGCTCGAGCGGACGCAGCCGCTCGCGGCGAGCCTCGAGCTGACCTACCGCTGCAACTGGCGCTGCGTCTTCTGCTACAACCCCCGGCACCACGACCGGCGCGGGCTGTCGGGGACCGAGTGGCTCGGCGTGCTCGACGAGCTGCGCGCGCTGGGCACGCTGTACGTGGCGCTGACCGGGGGCGAGCCGCTCGCGCACCCGGACTTCCTCGCCGTCGCCCGCGGGGTGCGCGAGCGGGCCTTCGCGCTGCGCGTGCTGACGAACGGGGCGCTCGTCAGCGACGTGCTCGCGGACGAGATCGCCGCGCTGCGCCCGCTGGCGGTCGAGCTGAGCCTGCACGGCGCCACGGCGCGGACGCACGACGCGGCGACGGCGACGCCGGGCTCGTTCACGGCGATGCTGCGCGGCCTCGACCGCCTGCGCGCGCGGGCCGTGCCGCTGGTGCTGAAGACGCCGCTCACCTGCCTCAACGAGGGAGAGGCCGCGGCCATGCGCCGGATCGCCGAGGAGCGCGGCATCCCCTGGCGGGTCGACCCGGTCCTGACACCCCGCGACGACGGCGACAACGGGCCGCTCGCCTACCGGGTCTCGCCAGAGGCGCTGGCGAAGCTCTTCCGCGAGTGGAAGGCCGCGGGGCAGCTGCCGCAGGAGGAGCGGGTCGAGGGTGGCACCAACTGCGGCCTCGGCCGGACCACCCTCGCGATCGACCCCGAGGGCGGCGTGTTCCCCTGCCTGCAGTGGCGACGAACGCCGCTCGGCAACGTGCGGGAGACGCCGCTGCGCGCGCTCTGGGCCGCCTCGGAGGAACGCCAGGCCGCCGCCGAGGTCGCGCGCGCGGCCAACGACCGGCTGCTGGCCGGGGGCGGCGCGCTCGCCGCGTTCCCGTTCTGCCCGGCGCTCGCCCTGCAGCACACGGGCGACGCGCTGCACGCCGACGAGCACCATCGCGAGCAGGCCGAGACGGCCGCCCGCGTGCGCGCCGAGACGCCGTGAGGTTCCGCGCCGGCGGCGTGCGCTTCGAGGTGGGGCCGGAGGCCGCGCTCATGCCCTGCGAGCGCGAGGCGGTCGCCCGGCTCGATCCGGACGACGGCGCCCCTGGCCAGCCCGGGACGCAGATCGAGCTGTGCGAGGCGCCGCCGTGGTCGAGCGAGGATCCCTCGCTCTACCCGCAGTGGGAGCCCGCGGTGCTGCGCTGGACCGGCGACCGCCTGCTCTCGAGCCACCGCAGCTTCACGGCGGAGCTCGATCCGTTCGCGGGACGCGCCCGCCTGGCCCGCAACGAGACGCGCGCCTACCCGCTCGAGACGGTCGTGCGCACGTCGCTGATGGCGCGCCTGCCGCTGCTGGGCGGCCTGCCGTTCCACGCCGCCGGCATCGCGCTGGACGGCCGCGGGCTCGTCTTCTTCGGGCCGTCGGGCGCGGGCAAGACCACGATCGCCTCGACCTCGCCGTTTCCCGTGCTCTCCGACGAGCTCGTCGCGGTGACCGCAGGCGCCCCCTTCTCGCTCGAGCGCTCCGGCTTCTGGGGCGAGGCGCCGGCGGGACCCGCCGCGGCGCCCGTCCCACTCGCCACGCTGTTCGAGCTGGCGAAAGGCGAACGCTTCGCGCTGACGCTCCTGCGCCCGGCCGAGGCCGCGGGCCGGATCCTCGGCTCGGTTCCCGTCCCCGCCGCGCCGCCCCTGTGGTCGGCCGCTCTCGCGGTCGTGAAGCGGCTGGTGGAGGCCCTGCCGGTCTACCGCCTCGAGTGGACACCGGCCGACCCGCCGTGGGACCGCCTGGCCCGGCTCGCCTCGGCCGCGCCGGGGCGCGGCGCGCAGCGCTAGCTAGCGGACAGCGCGCGCTCGACGTCCTCGACGATGTCGTCCAGGTCCTCGACGCCCAGGGACAGCCGCACCATGCCCGGGTCGATGCCCGCCTCGCGCAGCTCGGCCTCGGGCCGCCCCTGGTGCGAGGTGTGCAGCGGCAGGCTGGCCAGCGACTCGACGCCGCCCAGGCTGGCCGCGCGGGCGACCAGGCGCAGCCGGTCGTAGAAGCGCTCGGCCGCCGCGAGCCCGCCGGCCAGCTCGAGCGTCACGATGCCGCCGAAGGCGGACATCTGCCGGCCCGCGATCGCGTGACCGGGGTGCGAGGGCAGGCCCGGGTAGAGGACGCGGCGCACGGCCGGGTGGCCCTCGAGCCGGCGCGCGAGCCCGAGGGCGTTGGCCGACTGCCGCTCGACCCGCAGGTGCAGCGTCTTCAGCCCGCGCAGCGCCAGGAAGGCCGCGTGCGGGTCGATGCAGCCCCCGAGCAGCTTCATCGTGGCGCGCGCGGCGTCGATGCGCTCGCGCGAGCCGGCGAGCCCGCCGCCGATCAGGTCGCTGTGGCCGGCGAGGGCCTTGGTCAGGCTGTGCATCGCCAGGTCGGCGCCCAGCGCGAGCGGCCGCTGCAGGTGCGGGGTGGCGAAGGTGTTGTCGACCACCACCACGAGCCCGCGGGCGTGGGCCGAGGCGGCGACCCGCGCCAGGTCGATCACCTCGAGCGTGGGGTTGGTCGGGCTCTCGAGCACGAGCACCCGGCTGCGCTCGCCCGCCACGCGCTCGAGCTGCGTGAGGTCCGCCAGGGGCACGAGCCTCGAGTCGACGCCGAAGCGCGGCAGCAGCTCGCCCAGCAGGCGCAGCGTCCCGCCGTAGAGCGAGGCGCTGCCCAGCACCTCGTCGCCGGCCTTCACCAGCGAGAGCACGGCCGTCGTCATCGCGGCCATGCCCGAGGACACGGCGAGCGCGGCCTCGGCGCCCTCGAGCGCGGCCAGGGCCTCCTCCAGCTCGTGGACGGTCGGGTTCGCGTAGCGGGTGTAGATGTAGAGCCCGTCGTCGCCGGCCAGGTAGCGGCGCATCTCGTCCGCCGAGGCGAACGCGAAGGTCGAGGTCTGCGCGATCGGCGGGACGAGCGGCCCCGGGCGCGGCTCGCGCCGGCCGTGCACGGCCCGTGTGCCGGGTCCCCTCTCGCTCAAGCCGCCTCCCCCGCCCGCCTCGCGGACGCCGTCAGAGCCCCACCGGCTGCGTGTCGCGGTACTTGCCGTCCTCGCGCTCGGGCAGCGGCGACTGGCCGACGACCGGCTCGACGAACTGGTGATAGGCGTCGCGAAAGCCGAGCTCGACGAGGTCGTCCGCGGTCTGCAGCACCTCGGTCGCCGGGTCGCGCGCCCCGTCGAGCTCCATCGGCCCGAGCGTGCGGCGCTCCGGCCGGATCACCCACAGGTCGATCTCGCCGAAGAGCCGGCCCGTGGCCGGGTCCTGCCAGGCGGCGCGGCCGCCCGCCGCCCGCTGGCCCAGGCTGGCGACCATGCGGTTCGTGCGCTCGGTCTCGTGGATCTCTCGCGCGGCCTGGGCCTCGAGCGAGCGCAGCGTGGCGTCGATGCGCGCGAGCGGCCCGCGCCGGCGGGCGAGCGGCGAGGGCTCCTCGGGCACGCCCGTCACCACGATCACCTGCTCGGCGCCGGCGGCGATCGCATCCGCGATCCCGCAGCCGGGCGCGAAGCTGGCGTCGGTCAGCCGGTGCGTCTCGCCCGCGTGCACCGCGCCCTTCGGGAACGAGACGCGCCGCAGCGGCATGGCCATCGGGCACAGCAGGCCCGTGGCGAGCGCGTCGAAGAACAGCGCGTCGCTGCCGGGCTGGCGCAGGTCGACGGCCTCGGCGAAGCCGTTGTCTCTCGCGCGAGCCGGGGCGCCGTTCGCGTCGCGCAGCAGCACGAAGGCCAGGGCGCCGGAGCGGTCGAGGTCGGCCGTCCTCACGATCAGCTCGCGGAAACCCGGCTCGCCGAGGTTCTCGGCCAGGGTCGCGACGTAGCGGCGGCCGAGCTCGGCATCGTCCGGCGGCTGCGCGCGGGCCGCGGCGCCGCCCGCGATCTCCCAGATCCCGCGCCGCAGGCGGTCCAGCCCAGGGCCCGCGTCCAGGAACGACTCGAAGGCCTCGGCGAAGCGCCGGCGGTCGCGCAGCCACAGCCGGGCGACGACCGCGATCGCCAGCAGGGCGAGGCCGAACACCGGGACGGCCTGCGCGGCGAGGTAGGGGCCGCTCAGCGCCTCGGGCGCCACCCACAGGAAGGCGACCGCGCGCGAGGCGGCTCCCGGCACGATGCGTTCGACGATCAGCAGCAGCGTGGCCACCACGCCGAGCGCGAGGCCGAGCAGCATGGGCGCCGCGAAGATGCCGAAGGAGACGCCGAGCAGCGTCAGCGCGACGCGGACGACAGGGCGCAGCCGGTAGAACGAGCTCCAGCGGGCGCCGGCCCAGAAGCCCTCGGGCCCGTACAGCTTCGCCCCGCCTACCGCGGCGGCGTAGGCGGCGCTCACGGCCCCGATCCCGGAGCCCACGACGAGGTCGATCTTCACGCCGCTCTCGTCGAGAGCTTTCAGGGCTCCCGCGTGATAGGCGCCGGTCGTGCCGCTGCCGGTGAAGACGAGCGCGGTGCGGCGCCTCGGCGAGTACTCCCTCAAGCCCTCCCCCGCGTTTGGCCAACGTTATCACCGAAGCGCGGCGGCAGGACCGCGCGCACGCGCGCCGCGATCTCTTCGGCGGGCTCGCCCGTGCGCACCGGCAGCCACGCGGCGCGGGCCTTCGGGGCCCGCAGCCAGGCCGTGAGCCACGGCCAGTCGTCGGGGGCCTCGGGCGCCGGCCAGGCGAGGCGCGTCACCGCCTGCTCGACGGCGTCGGCGGCCGTCACCAGCAGCGCGTCGTCGTGCACGCGGCCCGCGCGCACCGGAACGAGGCCGACGCTGTCGCGGCCGGCGGCGACCACCAGCGCGCAGGCCGAGCCGCTGGCGACCGTCGGCGGCAACGACGGCACGGCCTCGCGGGCGGACGGGTCCGCGAGCCAGGCCGCCGCGCGGGCCGCCAGCTCCCGGTATTCCTCCTCGCCCACGCGCGCGAGGCACGGCGCGGCGCACGAGCGCACCTGCGCGTAGAGGCACGCCACGCCGAGCGGCAGCGCGGGGTCGGGCTCGAACGCGTGGTCGCAGGGCCGCAGCGGGAAGGTCCGCTGGACCGCGTCGCGCGCCTTTTCCGCGGCGCGACGGTCGCGGAAGGGGCCGTAGCCCGACTCCGGCTCGTGCCCCGCCGCGCGCACCACCACGCGCGGGAAGCGGCTCGCCAGCTCGAGCTGCAGGAACGCGGGCGGCTTCAGGTCGCGTCGGGCCGAGAGCGGCACGAGCGGCGCCATCAGGCGCTCGAACGCGAGGCGCTGGCGGAAGGCGCCGTCGGTCTCGACCCAGCCCACCGCCGTCGCGATCCCCGTGAGGTTCGTCTTCGGGCGGCGGCCGGCCGGGGCCGGCTTGCCCAGGCCGAGGTGCGTGGCCGCCCAGCGCCGCAGGTTCGACGCCATCCCGACGACGAGGCTGCGCCCGTCCGGGCCGAGGACCTGGCCGACGCCCGCGCCCGAGGGCAGGGCCTGCAGCGCCGCCGCGACATCGCCCGCGAGCGGGGCGTAGGCGAGCGCGGGCACGAAGGACGCTACTCTTCCTTCACCTGGTCGTGCATCGTCACGAGCTTCGTGATCTCGTACGTCTTCGACCCCGACGGCACGCGCACCTCGACGGTGTCGCCCTCCTCGTGGCCGAGCAGCGTCTTGCCGATCGGCGAGGACGGCGAGATGCGCCCGATCGTCGGGTCGGCGTCCTCGGGCACCACGATCTCGAACACCACCTGCTCGCCGGTCCCCTCCTGGATCACGGTGATCAGCGAGCCGAGCCCGACCTTCCCGCGCGGGATGCGGTCGAGGTTCACCATGTTGAGCGCCGCCAGGCGCCGGTGCAGCTGCGCGACGCGCGCCTGCAGGTAGCTCTGCCGCTCCTTGGCCGTCTTGTACTCGGCGTTCTCGCGCAGGTCCCCGTGCTCGCGCGCCTTGAGGATCTCCTTCGGCAGCTGCACCTTCAGCTCGTAGTCGAGCCGAGTGATCTCGTCCTGCAGCCTCTTCTTGATATCGATCATGCGTGTCGCCGGGTCAAGAACGCCTGTCCAACGGGGGAAGTCGGCCGGAGCGGGCCGAAAACCCGGTGATAATATCACGCCCGCTCCGCCCATGGCCGCCGACCTGACCGTGCGCAGCCGCGCCAACCCGCTCTACAAGCGCCTGCGCGCGCTGCGCGACCGCGCGGCGCAGGAGGGCGGCCTGTGCCTGCTCGAGGGCCCCAAGCTCGTGCTCGAGGCCGCCGCCGCCGGCATGGAACTCGTCGAGGCGGCGGGCTCCCCGCGCGCGGAGGCCAGCGAGTCCGGCCGCGCCGCGCTCGCGGCCCTGTCCGCGCGTGGCGTGCCCGTGCGCGCGATGAGCGACGAGCTCGTCGCCTCGCTCTCGCCGGCCGAGACCTCGCAGGGCCTCGTGGCGCTCGCCCGACGGCCGGTCTTCGAGGAGACGGCGATCCTGCGCGGCACCCCGCTCGTGCTGGTGGTCGACGCCGTGCAGAACCCAGGCAACCTCGGCGCGCTGCTGCGCACGGCCGAGGCCGCCGGCGCCACCGGCGCCTACCTCGCGGGCGCCTGCGCCGACCCGTTCGGCTGGAAGGCCCTGCGCGGCTCGATGGGCAGCGCCTTCCGTCTGCCCCACCGGCGCGGGCTCGACACCGCCGCCGTCGTCGAGCGCCTGCTCGCGGGCGGGCTGGCGGTGCTCGCGACCGCCGCCGACGGCGAGCAGCGCTACGACGAGGCCGACCTGCGCGGCCCGTCGGCGATCCTCGTCGGCGCCGAGGGCGCCGGCCTCCCGGCCGCCGTCCTCGCGCGGGCGACGGCGCGGCTGCGCGTCCCGCTCGCGCCGCCGGTCGAGAGCCTCAACGTGGCCGTCGCGGCCGCCCTCGTGCTGTACGAGGCGGCCCGGCAGCGGGGGTTCGCAGCTGCCGCCCGCGGGCGGTAGCCTGTAGCCATGGCCCGCCCCCGCGACG
>JBGASI010000111.1:0-10403 GCA_044229815.1 Vicinamibacteria bacterium
CAGGCCGCGCGCGAAGCTGAGCCCCTTCTTCTCGTTGACCGGCACCTGCACGATCCCCGGGATCTGGTACTCGACCGGGTCCTCGATCGTGATGATCTTGTCCTCGGGGCTCGCGATCTCGGACAGCGCGGCGTAGAGCGTCGTGGTCTTGCCGCTGCCGGTCGGGCCGGTCACCACCACCATGCCGTAGGGCTCGGTGATGTACTTGCGCAGCTTGCGCAGGTCCGGCTCGGCGAAGCCGAGCACGTCGAGGCGCAGGCTGCGGAACGAGGCGTTGAGCTGCTCCTTGTCGAGGATCCGGATCACCGCGTCCTCGCCGTGGATCGAGGGCATGATCGAGACGCGGAAGTCGATGGTGCGGCCCTTCACGCGCAGCCGGAAGCGGCCGTCCTGCGGCACGCGCTTCTCCGCGATGTCGAGCTCCGACATCACCTTGAGCCGGCTGACGATCGTGTCGTGGTGGCGCTTGTCGAGCGGCTCGAGAGCCGGGTAGAGGACACCGTCGACGCGGTACTTGACGAGCACCTCGCGGTCCTTCGTCTCGAGGTGGATGTCCGAGGCGCGCCGCTCGATCGCCCCCAGGATCAGCGAGTCGACGAGGCGGATGATCGGGCTCTCGGTGGGCGCCTCGCGCGCCTCCGGGCCCTCGCCGTCGTCCTCGCCGAGCAGCTGAAGCCGCAGGCCCTCGCTCGCCTGCTCGAGCAGGATCTCGCCGCCGCGGTGCCGCCGCAGCAGCGCGGCGACCCGCTCGGCCGGCGCGATCGCGGCCTCGACCGGGCGCTCGAGCAGGAACTCGAGCTCGTCGATCCGCTCCGGCTGCTCGAGGCCCCCGAAGGCGAGCACCACGCGCGCCCCCTCGCGGCGCAGCGGCACGCAGGAGAAGCGCACCAGCAGCTCGAGCGGCACCTCGGCCCAGAGGGCGGCGTCGGTCGGCGGGTCGTCGAGGGGCTCGAAGGGCAGCCGCAGGCGCTGCGCGACCTGCCGCGCCTCCTCGCGATCGTCCTTGGCGAGGGCCATCCCGGCCATGCTAGCACGCGCCCCGGGAGGGCCCCGGGCCGCCGCTACGCCCCCCGGGCCAGGCGCCGTGGCGGGCGCGAGCGGCGCTCGAAGCGGCCGTCGCGCTCGACGTAGCCCATGGCCTGAAGCACCGCGGACAGCTCGCCGGCGGGGCAGTCGAGCGCGCTGCCGAGCTCGCGCGGCGGCACGAACGGGCCGGCGTGGGAGAGCCGCGAGGCCAGCGCCGCCGCGCGCTCGACCCGGTCGAGGCGCACCGCGCGCGGGCCGAGCGGCAGGTAGCCGCAGGCGAGGTAGAAGCCGAGCGGCCTCGCGGGATCGCTCGGGACGCAGGGCGCGCCGTCCGGCCCGGCATCCGCCGGCCGACCCGTCTTCACGCCGAACAGGCGGGTGCGCAGGCGCATGCGGGGCGGCGACTGCAGCGCGGGCAGGAAGACGGCCAGCCGGCCGATGTTGACGCCGAGGCGCGCGAGGGCCTGCCGGTCCTCGCCGCCGAGGGCCGCGAGCTGCTCCGCGACCGCGCGGCGCGCGGCGGCGCCAAGGCCCTCCGCCAGCACGAAGGCGAGGCCGCGCGCGACGCCGGCCGGCGCCTGCTCGCGCAGGGCCAGGAGCGGCCCCAGCTCCGCGCGCAGGTGGGCCTCGAGCCAGGCGGCGAGCCGGCGGCGCACCCGCTCGCGCAGCGGAGGATCGAGCAGGTCCGTCGCCAGCACGTCGACGAGGGGCGCCAGCACGCTCTCGCCGGCCGTCAGGCGCGCGACCGGGGCCCCGCGCCACAGCAGCTCGGCGCCGGGGCCCAGGCTGAAGGCCGTGTCCGGCTCGGCCTCGAGCGACTGCACGCGCTCGCGCACCAGCTCGCGCAGGGCACGGTTCGCCGCCGCCAGCAGGCCGCGCGAGCCCTCGCTCGCGGAGCGCTCGGGCCGGAAGCGGAAGCCGTCGAGCCGGCCGGCCCGCAGTCCCTGCACCAGCACCTCGCCGTCGGCGCCGACGCTGGTGACCAGCTCCGAGGCGTCGTAGCGGGCGATCACCGTGCCCGGCCGGTCCACGAACTCCTGCGTCAGCCGCTCGTGCAGCGCATCGGACAGGCGGTCCTCGACCTCGCGCGTGCGCTCCTGCCAGAAGCGCGCCTCGGGCACCCACGAGGAGCGCTGCGAGAGGTAGGTCCAGGTGCGGATCGCGGCGATGCGCACGAGCAGCGCGTCCACCTCGCCGTCCGTGCGCTCGAGGTCGCGCACGTGCGAGGCGAGGAAGTCCTCGCCGATGCGGCCGTCCGGCCCGCGCAGGAAGCGGAAGACGCGCGCCAGCAGCCGGGTGTGCGCCTCGCTCGGCACGCTCTGGAAGTCGGGCACCTGGCAGACCTCCCAGAGCAGCCGCACGTGCTCGGGCTGGCGCGCGAGAGCGGCCGTCTCGGGGTCCCGCGCGAGCGCGCCGAGCGCGCGCTGGTCCTCGGCGTGGCGGGCGCGCACCAGGAAGGGCTGCGGCGGCTGGCGCTCCAGGCTGCCGAGGAGCGCGAGCGGCGAGAAGAAGTCGAGCTCGTCGCTGCGCCAGTAGACCTGCGCCAGCGGCGCGAAGCGGTGCGACTCGACTGCCTCGACCAGGCGGCGGTCGAACGCCCCCAGCTCGAGCGTCGGCGCGAACTGGCCGTCGCGCACGTGGCGCCCGGCGCGACCGGCGATCTGGCCGACCTCGGCCGGCGTCAGCGCCCGCGCGCCGACGCCGTCGAACTTCGTCAGGCCCGTGAAGACCACGGTGTCGATGTCGAGGTTGAGGCCCATGCCGATCGCGTCGGTCGCCACCAGGTGGTCGACCTCGCCCGCCTGGTACAGCCCGACCTGGGCGTTGCGCGTGCGCGGCGAGAGCGCGCCGAACACCAGCGCCGCGCCGCCCCGTTCGCGGCGCAGTCGCTGCGCCACCTCGTACAGTTCGCGCAGCGAGAAGACGACGACTGCCGAGCGCCGGGGCAGCTTGGAGAGCCGCTTCGGCTCGGCGCAGGAGAGGGTCGAGAGCCGCTCGCGCGTCTGGAACACGGCGTCGGGCAGCAGGCGCTGCAGGATCGGCCGGATCGTCTCGGCCCCGATCAGCCAGGTCTCGAGCGCCCCGCGCGCGCGCAGGATGCGCTCGGTGAAGACGTGGCCGCGCTCGCGGTCGGCCGCGAGCTGCACCTCGTCGACCGCCAGGAAGTCGACCCTGCGCTCGACCGGCATCGCCTCGACCGTGGCGATCCAGTACGCCGCCCGCGGCGGCACGATCCGCTCCTCGCCGGTGACGAGCGCCACGGCCTCGGCGCCGCGCAGCGCCACCACCTTGTCGTAGTTCTCGCGGGCCAGCAGGCGCAGCGGGAAGCCGATCATCCCGCTCGCGTGCGTCAGCATGCGCTCGACGGCGAGATGGGTCTTGCCGGTGTTGGTGGGCCCGAGGAGGCCGGTGACCGCGCGTTGCATGGGCTGTGCGCCCAGCATGGGACCCCGGGCCCGGGGACGCAAGCCGGGCCGGGGCTCAGGCGGCCGTGCCGGCGTCCTCCGCCTGGGCGAGCTCCGACGCCTCCTCGGGCCCGATCCAGGTGCCGGGCGCCTGCGGCCTCAGCGTGTTGCCCACGAACACCGGGATCCCAGCGTCCGCCAGCGGCTCGAGCGTGCGCGGGTGCAGCACCTTGGCGCCCCGCTGCGCGAGCGCCGTCGCCTCGCCGTAGGAGAGCCACGGGATCGTCGTGGCCTCGGGCGAGACGCGCGGGTCGGCGGTCAGCACCCCGTCGACGTCCGACCAGATGTCGACCCGCTCCGCGTCGACCGCCCAGCCCAGGATCGCGGCCGTCAGGTCGGAGCCGCCGCGGCCGAGCAGCGTCGTCTCGCCGCGCTCGGTCGAGCCGATGAAGCCGGTGACGACCGGCACCACGCCGAGGCCGAGCGCCCCGAGCGTCGCCCGCGTCAGCCGACGGGTGGCGGGCAGGTCGACGGTGGCCTCGGCGAAGGCCCGGTCGGTCCGCAGCAGCGCCGTGGCGTCGACCGCCTGGGCCTCGAGCGCGAGGCCGCACAGCCCCGCCGCGAACACGGGCGCCGAGAGCCGCTCGCCGCAGGCCAGGACCGCCGCGCGGTTGGCCGGCGTCGCGGTGCGCGCGGCCGCGACCAGCCGCAGCAGGCCCTCGAGCTCGCCGAGCCGCTGGCGCAGGGCCGCCGTGGCGACCGCGGCCGGACGGCCCTGCGCGACCGAGGCGAGCAGGGCGACGTGCCGGACGCGCAGCGCCGCCACGAAGCCGGCCGTGTCGAGCCGCCCGGCCGCGGCGCCCGCGAGCGCCGCTTCGAGGGCATCCGTGACGCCGGACAGCGCCGAGACGACGACGACGACCGGCTGCCCGATCGCGGCCTCGGCCGCGATCGCGAGGGCCGAGCGCAGCGGGCTCGCCGCGCCGACCGAGGTCCCACCGAACTTCAGCACCCGGCGTCTCAGGCCACCCACGTCCCCTCCTCGCGCCCGTCGTTCTCCCGCAGGCCCGCGCGGAACTCCGCGACGAGCCGGTTGACCTGCTCGGCCTCGATCAGGAAGGCGTCGTGCCCGTGCGGCGAGCGCAGGGTGGCGAGGCGCGCGTTCGGCAGCGCCGCCGCCAGCTCTTCCTGCTCGACGGGCGGGTAGAGGACGTCGCTGTCGACCGAGACCACGAGCGCCCTCGAGCGGACGCCGGCCAGCGCCTCGCGCCAGCCGCCACGGCCGCGCCCGACGTCGTGCGGGTCCATCGCCCGCGTCAGCGCCACGTAGCTCGCAGCGTCGACGCGCTGCACGAGCGAGCGGCCGTGGTGACGCAGCCAGGCGGCGACCGCGAAGCCCCCGTCCGGGCCCGCGCCGCGCGAGAAGCGCGGCTCGAGGCTCTCGCGGCTGCGGTACGTGCACATCGCGACCTGGCGCGCGACGGCGAGCCCTGCCTCCGGCGCGTCGTCGGCCGGGTAGCTGCCGCCGCGCCAGCGCGGGTCGGCGTAGATCGCCTGGCGCTGCGCCTCGGAGAGCGCGATGCACCAGGCCGAGTGGCGCGCCGAGACGGCGATCGGGACGATCGCCTCGACCTGCTGCGGGAAGCCGAGCGCCCACTCCAGCACCTGCATGCCGCCGAGCGAGCCGCCGATGACGAGACGCAGCCGCCGCACGCCGAGCCGCTCGAGGAGCGCCGCCTGGACCCGCACGATGTCCCGGATCGTGATCGCCGGGAAGCAGCCGCCCCAGCAGCCGCCGCCGGGCCGCGCCGAGGCGGGCCCGGTGGTCCCGTAGCAGCCGCCGAGCACGTTGCTGCACACCACGAAGTCGCGCTCGGGGTCGAGCGCGCGCCCCGGACCGAGGAGCGCGCCCCACCAGCGGTCCACGTCCGCGCCGCCCGTGAGCGCGTGGCAGACGAGCACCGCGTTGTCGCCGGCGGGGCCGAGCCGTCCCCAGGTGCGGTGGGCCACCGTCACGGACGGCAGCCGCACCCCCGACTCGAGCTCGAAGGCGCCGAGCTCGAGCGGGGTCCCGGGGACGGCCTGCCCCGTGCTCACGCAGCCGCCCCGACGGCCGCGAAGGCCTGCTCGAAGTCGGCCTTGATGTCCTCGATGTGCTCGATGCCCACCGAGACGCGGACGAGATCGGGCGTGACGCCGCTCGTCTTCTGCTCGGCGTCGGAGAGCTGCTGGTGCGTCGTGGTGTTCGGGTGGATGACGAGCGTCTTGGCGTCGCCCACGTTGGCCAGGTGGCTCGCCAGCTTCACGCTGTCGATGAACTTGCGGCCGGCCGCGCTGCCGCCCTTGATGCCGAAGGTGAGCACCGAGCCGAAGCCGTTGCGCAGGTACTTCTTCGCGAGCGCGTGCGAGGGGTGCGAGGGCAGGCTCGGGTGCGAGACCCAGCTCACCGCGGGGTGCTTCTCGAGCCAGGCGGCGAGGGCGATCGCGTTCTGGTTGTGGCGCTCGACGCGCAGCGAGAGCGTCTCGAGCCCCTGCAGGAACAGGAACGAGTTGAAGGGCGACAGCGCCGGCCCGAAGTCGCGCAGCCCCTCGACGCGCGCGCGGATGATGAAGGCGATGTTGCCGAACGGGCCCTTGGGGCCGAAGGTCTCCCAGAAGTTCAGCCCGTGGTAGCCGGGCGCCGGCTCGGTGAAGACGGGGAACTTGCCGTTGCCCCAGTCGAAGCGGCCGGAGTCCACGATCACGCCGCCGATCGAGGTGCCGTGGCCGCCGATCCACTTGGTGGCCGAGGCCACCACGATGTCGGCCCCGTGCTCGAGCGGCCGGGCCGTGTAGCCGCCGGCGCCGAAGGTGTTGTCGACCACCAGCGGGATGCCGGCGTCGTGCGCGACCTTGGCGAGCGCCTCGAAGTCGGGCACGTTGAAGCGCGGGTTGCCGATCGTCTCGACGTAGAGCGCCCGCGTCTTGGCGTCGATCGCCTTGGCGAAGTCCCGCGGGTCGTCGCCCTCCACGAATTTCGTGGTGATGCCCAGGCGCGGGAAGGACACCTTGAACTGGTTGTAGGTGCCGCCGTAGAGGTAGCTCGTCGAGACGATGTTCTCGCCGGCCTGCAGGATCGTCGAGAGCGCCAGGAACTGCGCGGCCTGGCCGCTCGCGGTGGCGAGCGCCGCGACGCCGCCCTCGAGCGCGGCGATCCGCTTCTCGAAGACGTCCGTCGTCGGGTTCATGATGCGCGTGTAGATGTTGCCGAACTGCTGCAGGGCGAAGAGGCGCGCGCCGTGCTCCGCGTCGTCGAACGTGTACGAGGTCGTCTGGTAGATGGGGACGGCCCGGGCATTCGTCCCCGGCGCGGGCTCCTGCCCGGCGTGGACCTGAAGCGTCTCGAATCGGTAGCCCGGCTTCTCGCTGCTCATCGGCCTCTCCTCGTGGGCCCGCTCGCGCGGGCGGCAATCGGTGTCGGCGGCCGGTGGGCAACAAAAAACCCGCTCCGGCTCTGCCGTGCGGGTCTTGCTGGCGATCGGTTGCTGGCGGTCTCGCTAGCTTCCGTGCACCTCCACCCGCAGGCGCGGACACATGCACATGCACATGCACATCTGCAGGGCGCGGCGGGTCGTGGACTGCTGGAGGTGCGCCATTCGTGACAAAGGTAGGCGGTCGACGGCCGCCCTGTCAACCGCTATTTCGCCATGAGCCCTGGCGATTGCGGCGATGAACCGGGCGCGAGTCGAGGCAGCAGGTCCGTGGCTGCGTCCTGCTGCGGGTAGGCGAGGCCCAGCAGCCGACCGAGCGTCCAGGCGATGTCCTCGGGCCCGCAGGCCAGGTCGCGCGGCCCAGGCGCGATGCCCGGGCCGAGGAAGACGATCGGCACGTGGCGGTCGTAGTCGTGGGGCGTGCCGTGGCCCGTGCCGCCGACGCGCCCGCCGACGTACACGTAGGGCTTGACCCGCGAGATGAGGTCGCCCGAGCGCGGCGCGAAGAAGGCGCGCTGGTGGAGCTCGAAGAAGGGGTCCTCGGGCCGCGGCGGCCCGGCGAGCTCGGCCGCGCTGTAGACGGCGTCGATCAGGCCGGTGCCGAGCAGGGCGCCGCGGATCGTCTCCTCGACGTCCTTCCGCTCGAGCCCCTGGCGGTCGAGCGCGGCGCCGTCGAGCACGTACTCGGCCGGGTCCGGATCGATGAAGAAGCCTCTGGCGCCGGGGAAGCGCGCGGCGAGGGCGCGCTCCACCGGGGCGTGCAGGTCCTCGTGGGCGACGCGGCGCGCGGGGACGCCCTTCTTCTGCAGCACTTCGACGAGCGGCATCGCGCCGTGGTCCGCGGTCAGCACCAGCAGCACGCGCCCTGGGCCGGCGCGCCGCTCCGCCACGTCGAGCAGTTGGCCGAGCGTGCGGTCCAGCCGCAGCAGGTAGTCCATCATCTCCTGGCTGTCGGCCCCGTAGGTGTGGCCGATCACGTCGCAGGCCGAGAAGCTGACCGCCAGGATGTCCGTGGCCTCGTCGCTGCCGAGGTCGTGCGCCTCGAGCGCCGTCTGCGCGAAGTCGAAGAGGACCTCGTCCGCGAACGGCGAGCGGCGCAGGTCGTCGTAGTATTCGATGCTCTCCCTGGCTCCCCGCATCCTGTGCGGGAACGTCAGGTCCTTGCCGTCCCACTCGCCGACCACCGCGTCCGGCCCTGCGAGCCGCTCGTAGAGCGCAGTGTCGGGCAGCAGGCGCGTCCACTCGCGGCCGAAGTACTTGTCGGGCAGCCGCCGCGCGTTCCACTTCACGAGCCAGCCGGGCGCCGCGTCGCGGTACCAGCTGCTGGTGACGAAGTGGCCGCCCGAGCCCTCGTACCAGTAGGCGCCGTCGGCGCGCAGGCCGGCCATCAGGATCGCCGCGCGGTCCTTGAACGAGACCCCCACCACCTTGGAGCGCGGGGAGTGCGCCTTCAGCATGTCGCCGACCGTGAAGCCGTTGAAGTGGGCCGGTGAGGCCGGCCTTCCGACGCCGCCGAGCACGCGCACGGTCGGGTCCTCGACCACGTTCACCTTGGCGCGCAGCGTGCGGTCGTACCACATGTTGCCCACGATGCCGGAGCTGCGCGGGGAGCGCCCGGAGAGGATCACGGAGTGGCCCGGGCCGGTCTCGGTGCAGGCGTGGCGGTAGCGCGCGTTCGTGAACACCGCGCCCTGCTCGGCGATGCGCTTGAGGCCGGCCTGGTAGAGGTCGCGGTAGCGCGCCAGGTACTCGGCCCGCATCTGGTCGACCGAGACGAAGACGACCAGGCGCGGCCGCGTGGCCGTGGCCGGCGCCTGGCCGGCGACGGCGGCGAGCGCGGCGCTGCCGGCGCACAGGGCGGCGGAGGTGGTGGCTACGGCGAGAAAGCGGCGAGAGGACATGGCGGGCAGCTCCTGGTGGCCGGAACGTCCGATTCTACTTCGCGCCCGCGCGGCGCGCCCGCCCGCCGGACCCGCGGGCGTCGGCGGCGGTCGACGGCGGTGGGGGAGCCGGTAGCACGCGGTAGGCGAAGCGGGCGCTCTCGCGCTCCACGGCTGCCTCGAACTCCACCCCGGAAACGAGCGCGCGCAGGCGCTCCGAGCAGGGCAGGACGGTCGTGACGGGCTCCCAGCCCGTGGGACGGCCGGTCGCCACGTCCACCACGCGTCCGGCCTCCGCGGCTTCGGTTGCCTCGGGCAGCGGCAGCGGGGCGAGCGCTGCCGAGAGGGCGCGCAGGCGCGCCTCGTCGGCCGGGTAGAGGGGCCGCACGATGCGGCGGCTCTGCATCGCGATGTGGTAGTGCGCGGCCACGAAGAAGACGCCGTCGAGCCCGTGCGCCTCGCACACGGCCACCAGCCAGCCCATGAAGTCGCGCAGCAGGCCGAGGCCCGGGTGCTGCTGGCCGGGCAGGCGCGGCCGGTCCGGCGAGAAGACCTCGCGCGGGTTCTGCAGCAGCAGCCACTCGAGCGCGATCACCTCCATGCCCGGCACCGCGCTGCGGCTGCGCTCGGCGCGCAGCTCCACCAGCAGCTCGGGCGTCCCGGCCCGGTCCTCGCAGAGGATGCGCAACAGCTGCCCCGCCGCGCGGCGGGCGTCGATCTCGATGCGCAGGGAGCGGAAGCCCTTCGCCCGCAGCTGCGGCAGGACGCCCGCCCGCTCGAGCAGCAGCTCGACGCCGTGGCGCGAGAAGTGCCCCAGGAAGCGCGCGGGGCCGGAGCCGCCCGGCAGGATGCCGGCGATGTCGTCCTCGCTGAGCGAGAAGGCCAGCCCGTCCTCGAGGTTCTCGGCGTAGCGCAGGTCGTTGCCGAGCTGTCGGAAGCGCCGCAGCGCGAGCTCCTCTTCCTCGATCGGCTCGATCGACCGGCCCGAGGCGAGCCAGAGCAGGAAGCGCGCGGTGTAGCGCCAGGCGTGACGGCCGTAGCCGCCGGCGAGGATCACGGCCATCGGGCAGTCGGCGCGGCCCGGGCGCGCGAGCGCGGTCACGAAACGGTCCCGCTCGAGCAGCCCCGCCGCCGAGAGCTTCCAGTTGCCGATCGGGTCGTCGGCCGCCGGGTCGGTGCCCGCGACGTAGACGACGAGGCCGGGTTGCACCGAGGCGAACACGGGCGGCAGCGACTCGCGCAGGGCGGCCAGGAAGACCGCGTCGTCGACGCCCGGGCCGAGGGCGATCGAGGTGGAGGCGAGCGCTTCGGTCTCGCCCCAGTGCTCGTGGTGGATCGAGAACGTGTGGACCGTCTCGTCCGCCGCGAAGACGTGGCGCGTGCCGTTGCCGTCGTGCAGGTCGAGGTCCACGACCAGCACCGGCTCGGCGAAGCCGCGCGCGCGCAGGCGCCGGATCGCCACCGCCACGTCGTTGAACACGCAGAAGCCCGCGCCGGCGTCCGCCCGGGCGTGGTGAAAGCCGCCGCCGAGGTTCACCGCGACGCCGCCGGTGCGCAGCGCGAGGCGCGTCGCCTGGATCGTGCCGCCCGCCATGAGCCGCTGCACGTCGAGCGCGGCCTCG
>JBGASI010000112.1:0-14605 GCA_044229815.1 Vicinamibacteria bacterium
GAGCACCTGTTTGACCGCGTCGACGACTTTCTCGGGCTGCGGCAGGTACGCCTTCTCCAGCATGCGGGAGTAAGGCATCGGCACGTCGGCCGCGGTGACCCGGATGACCGGCGCGTCGAGCGCGTCGAAGCACTCGCGCTGCACGCGGTCGGCGATCTCGGCGCCGAAGCCCGCGTAGCGCCAGCCCTCCTCGACCACCACGCAGCGGTTCGTCTTGCGGACCGAGTCGAAGATCAGGTCCTCGTCGAGCGGGCGCAGCGTGCGCGGGTCGACGACCTCCGCTTCGATCCCGTCCTTCGCCAGGAGCTCCGCGGCCTGCAGGGCGAACTGGGTGGAGCGGCTCCAGGCCACGATCGTGACGTCCTTGCCCGGGCGCTTCACGTCGGCCAGGCCGAGCGGGATCGTGTACTCCTCGTCCGGCACCTCGCCCTTGAGGTTGTAGAGGACCTCGTTCTCCATGAAGATGACCGGGTTGTCGTCCCGGATCGCGCTCTTCAGGAGCCCCTTGGCGTCCCTCGGGGTCGAGGGCATCACGACGACCAGCCCCGGGACGTGGACGAACCAGCTCTCGAAGGCCTGCGAGTGCTGCGCGGCCACCTGCGCCGCGGCGCCCGAGGGCCCGCGCATCACCATGGGGCAGCGGATCTGGCCGCCCGACATGTAGCGGTACTTGGCCGCGTGGTTGACGATCTGGTCGAGCGCCAGGATCGAGAAGTTGAACGTCATCATCTCGGCGATCGGCCGCATGCCGACGAAGGCCGCGCCGACCGCGACGCCGGCGATCGCCTCCTCGGCGATCGGCGTGTCGCGCACGCGCCACTCGCCGAACTCCTGGACCATGCCCTGGGTGATCTTGTAGGCGCCCTGGTACTGGCCGACCTCCTCGCCGAGCAGGAACACGGAGGGGTCGCGCCGCATCTCCTCCTTCATCGCCTGGTTGAGGGCCTCGCGCATCGTGATGAGCGCCATCGCCTAGCCCTCCACCTTGGCCGGCGCGGGGGCCGGCTTCCAGGCCGGGAAGCTCTCCGGCAGCCGGTCCTCGCGGACCGAGTCGCGCCAGGCCGGATCCTTGTCGGCGGCCTTGTGGTGGACGTACGGCGAGCGCACGTAGACGTCCTCGTAGAGCGTCTCGGGCCCCGGCCACGGGCTCTGGTCGGCGTAGCGCACCGCCTCCGCCACCTGGGCCTGGACGTCCTTGTCGAGCGCCTCGAGCTCGGTCGGGTCGACCCCGTGCTCCTTCTTCACGATCTCCGCGAAGAGCAGGATCGGGTCGTGGCGCATCATCTCCTCGACCTCCTCCTTGCTGCGGTACTTGCCCGGGTCGGACATCGAGTGGCCGCGGTAGCGGTAGGTCTCCACCTCGAGCAGCGTGGGCTTCTTCTCCTTGCGCGCCCGGTCGATCGCCTCGGCGAGAGCCTCGGTCACCGCGGGCAGCTCCATCCCGTTGACGTCGCGGCGGGGGATGCCGTAGGCGCTGCCGCGCTGGTAGAGGTCGCGCACGGAGGAGGCGCGGGCGAGCGAGGTGCCCATGCCGTAGCGGTTGTTCTCGATGACGTAGACGACCGGCAGGCCCCACAGGCCGCTGACGTTGAGGGCCTCGTGGAACGCGCCCTCGTTCACCGCGCCGTCGCCGAAGAAGCACAGCACCACCTGCTCGGTGTTGCGCAGGCGGATCGCGTAGCCCATGCCCGCCGCCACCGGCAGGTGGCCGCCGACGATGCCGTCGCCGCCGAAGTTGCCGGTCGGCACGTCGTAGAAGTGCATGGAGCCGCCCTTGCCGCGGCTGATCCCGCCCACCTTCCCGCACAGCTCGGCCATCAGCGGCCGGGGATCGGTGCCCCGGGCGAGGGCGTAGCCGTGGTCGCGGTAGGAGGTGACGAAGTAGTCGTCGGGCCGCAGCAGGCTCATCGCCCCCACCGCCACGGCCTCCTGGCCGATGTACAGGTGGAGGAAGCCGCCGATCTTGCCTTCCACGTAGATCTGGGCGCACCGCTCCTCGAAGCGCCGGATGAGGAGCATGGCCCGGTACTGCGCGAGCGCTTCGTCTTTCGTCATGCTGTGCCTGATTTCCTCCGCCGCCGATGGGCGAAACCTCATTTCTACTTTGGATTACGGGCCTCGTCAACGGCGCCCCGCCCGCGGGCCACGGCCCCTCGGGGCGCGGGCCGGGGGCCGCGGCCGGCCGCTACGCCAGGGGGCGCAGCAGCAGCGCGGCGATCGTGGTCAGCGCGAGCCCGAGCACCAGCATCGCCACGAGGGAAAGCGCGAAGGTCGGCTCGGCCCCGGCCGGCGTCGCGCCGCGGCCCGCCGTGGGATCGAAGCAGTCCTTGACCTCGGGGCGGGCCATGTAGAGCAGCACCGTGGCCGAGGCCAGCGAGAACGGGCACACGAGGAGGCCGAGGCAGGCGGTCGCGATCTGGAGGTGGCGGGCCCAGGGGGCGCGCGCGAGGAGGCCGAAGGCCATCGTCGTGCCGAGGCCCGCCAGGACGATCGACGCCGCGCCGCCCGCCGTCCAGCCGAGCCAGCCGCCGCCGAGGCGGCCGATCGCCAGCAGGGTGACCGCGATCGCGGGGGGGACGAAGAGCGCCCAGAGGCCGGCCAGCACGCTCACCGTGAGCGGACGGGCCGACGGTGGCGGCGCCGGCGCGGCCGGCAGGTCCCGGACCGTACTGCGCCGCGCGTCCGCGCGCGGCGCGCCGGGTCCGGGCGGCGCGCTCACGGGCCTTGCAGGCGCAGCGGGACGGGCTGGCGGGGCGGCCGCCGGCTCGGCGCGCAGGTCGAGGTCGAAAGGCGCCACGACCACCGTCTCGCCGACCTCGGGCAGCAGCGTCAGCGTGACGTCGCCCAGCCGGATGCTGTCGCCCGGCCGCAGCGGCGCCGACTGCACCCGCTTGCCGTTCACGTGGATCCCGTTCGCGCTGCCGGTGTCGCGCACCAGCAGGCCCTCGGGGCCGTCCTCGATGGTCGCGTGCCGGCGCGAGCACTTGGTGTCGTTGAGCACGATGTCGCAGCCGGGGTCGCGCCCGAGCACGGCGAGGCTCGCCGAGAGCTCGACCTCGTGCGTCGTGCCGGAGGCGTACGACACCTCGAATCGCATGAAACCCAGTGGATTCTAGCAATCTGCGGGGCCTCTGGCGCGCGGGTCCCTCGACTTCGTCGCGGGCGGCGGGTACCATCGGCTCGGCCGTGCCGGGACGGCCGCGGACCCGCCATCAGTCACCCTCAGGAGAGACAGGCATGATTCACGGCGATCCCAGGCAGCGCGAAGCGCGCCTCGTCGAGGTGACGCAGATCCTGCGGCAGGAGGCGTCCGCGGAGGACCGCGAGCTGCTGCTGGCGCTCGCTCCGGTCTTCTTCGCGGAGATGCCGGCGCGCCTCGCGCTCGACCTGCCGGCGCGCGTCGTCGCCTCCCGTCTGCAGGAGCACTTCCGCTTCGTCGCCCGCGAGATGCCCTCGTCCCACCAGCTCTACAAGGGTCTGCCGGGCATCCACGTCTGCGTGCGCAACCCCGGGGACGAGGAGGCGAAGGCGCTCGGCGGGGGCGCCGGGCTGCCGCTCGAGACGACCCTCGTCGAGACGCACACCCAGGACCGTCCGTTCATCTTCGAGAGCCTGAAGAACTACCTGCAGAAGCAGGGGCTGCGCGTGTTCTCGACGATCCACCCGATCTTCACGGTGCGCCGGCAGTGGGAGCGGATCGCCTGGCTCGGCGGGCCGCACGACGAGGGCAGCAAGGAGAGCTACTGCTGCTTCCAGATCGAGGCGATCGAGTCGCGCGAGCGGCTGCGCCGGATCGAGCACGAGGTCTACTCGCTGCTGAAGGGGCTCTTCCTGGCGGTCGAGGACTTCGGCGACATGGGACGAGCCGTGCGCGAGCTGCTGCCGCGGCTGCGCAGCCGCAGGGGCGACGCGGCCGAACTCGCCTCCTCGCGCGCCCTGCTCGAGTGGCTGCTCGACGACAGCTACATCTTCATGGGCACCGTCTCCTACCGGCCCGGTCCGGACGGGATCCTCGTGCGGGCCGACGAGACCGCGACCGGCGTCTTCACCGACCCCGCGCTGCTGCCGGTCGTCTTCCCGGGCGTCGTCGAGCACGTCGAGATGCACCTCAAGCCGCTGGCGAGCGACGACCGCATCGTCGATCTGGACTTCTGCACCAGCGCGACCGCGATCTACCACCTCGAGCCGATCGAGGACCTCACCGTGCGCGAGTGGAGCGAGGACGGCCGCCTCGTCGGCCTCACGCTGCTGCTCGGCCGCTTCGCGCGCGGCGCCTTCGCCCAGCGCGCCGACCGCATCCCGATCCTGAAGGAGCGCCACGACTGGCTGCTGGAGCGCAGCGGCGTGCTGCCGGGCTCGCACACCTGGCGCGAGATCCGGGCGACCTTCAACCAGTTCCCCAAGACCGAGCTCTTCTACGCCGACGTCAGGGACCTCAAGCCCGTGATCGACCGCATCGTCCACGTGGCGAGCGACGACGAGGTCGTGGTGCACGCCCGCAAGGGGGCCGGCTACGAGGCGCTGTACGTGGCCTTCTCGCGGCTGCGCTACTCCTACCAGGGCGAGCAGGCGCTGCGGCGCGCGGTGGCCGACGCCTTCGGGCCGGTCGCCTTCGCGACCTCCTTCGACTGCGGCCCGCTCACCTGCTTCATCTTCTACTTCGACACGAACCAGCTCGAGCGCCCGGTCGACCCGGACGTGGCGTACGAGCTGGCGGCGCCGCTGGCGACCGGCTGGGAGGACCTGGCCGCCGCCGCCCTGGACCGGGCGTTCGGCGAGCGGCGCGGGCGCTCGCTGTTCCGGCGCTTCATCACGCCGGAGTCGCGCAGCGGGCTCTACCGCGAGGCGACCCCGCCCGAGCAGGTCCCGTTCGACGTCGAGCGCTTCGAGGCCCTCGAGGGACGGCTCGAGGTGCGGGTGGTGCCGAAGACGGCCGAGCTCGCCTCGCTGAGCCTGTACGCCGCGCGCTCGCTCGACCTCACCGAGATCCTCAAGACCATGCAGAACCTCGGCCTGACGGTCACCGAGGAGCTGCGCATCCCGATCACCCTGCCCGAGGGCCGGCGCTGCTTCCTCTACCGCTTCGAGATCGAGGCGCCGGCAGACCGCATCGCGGCCCTGCGCGAGGGCGAGCAGCGCTTCGTCGACGCGCTGCGCGCCCTCGACGAGGAGCGGGCCACCGACGACCCGCTGAACGGGCTGATCCTCGCGGCCGGGCTGTCGTGGCGCGACGTCGAGGTGCTGCGCACGCAGCGCAACCACCTGCTGCAGGTCCGCTCGGCCTGGAACGCCGACACGCTCAACGGCGTGCTGGTCCGCAACAGCGCGGCCGCCGGCGCGCTGCTGCGCGCCTTCGCCGCTCGCTTCGACCCGTCGCTCGCGGGCGATCGCGCCGCCGCGGTGGCCGAGGCCGACGCCGGCTTCGCCCACGCGCTCGAGGCGGTGCGCTCCCTGGCGGAGGACGAGGTGCTGCGCGCCTTCGACAACCTGCTCAAGGCCACGCTGCGCACGAACGCCTACCAGCGGCCCGAGCGGCCCGTGTTCTCGATCAAGGTCGACAGCCAGAAGGTGGAGGGCATGCCCTCGCCGCGGCCGATGTGCGAGATCTACGTGCACTCCCGGCGGCTGGAGGGGATCCACCTGCGCGGCGGGCGGGTGGCGCGCGGCGGCATCCGCTGGAGCGACCGCCACGACGACTTCCGCACCGAGGTCCTGGGCCTGATGAAGACCCAGATGGTCAAGAACTCCGTGATCGTGCCGGTCGGCTCGAAGGGCGGCTTCGTCCTGAAGGGCGAGGTGCCGCCCCGGCCGGCGCTCGACGAGTACCTGATCGAGCGCTACCGCGAGTACGTGTCGGGCCTGCTCGACGTGACGGACAACCGCGCCGACGGCCAGCTGCTGCACCCGCCCGAGGTGGTGCGCCAGGACGGCGACGACCCGTACCTGGTCGTGGCCGCCGACAAGGGCACGGCGCACCTCTCCGACACCGCGAACAGCGTCTCGGCCCAGTACGGCTTCTGGCTCGGAGACGCCTTCGCCTCGGGCGGCAGCGCGGGCTACGACCACAAGAAGATGGGCATCACGGCGCGCGGCGCCTGGGAGTGCGTGCGCCACCACTTCAAGAACCTCGGCCAGGACATCCAGCGCGAGCCCTTCAGCTGCGTCGGCGTCGGCGACATGTCCGGCGACGTCTTCGGCAACGGGATGCTGCTCTCGCCGGTGACGCGCCTGGTCGCCGCCTTCGACCACCGGCACATCTTCGTGGACCCGGACCCGGACGCCGCGCGCTCCTTCAAGGAGCGCGAGCGGCTGTTCGGCCTGGCCCGCTCGAGCTGGCGGGACTACGACGCCTCCCTGATCAGCCCGGGTGGCGGCGTCTACGACCGTTCGGCGAAGCGGATCCCGCTCTCGCCGGAGGCGCGGCGCGCCCTCGAGATCGAGGCCGAGGCGGTCTCGGGCGAGGAGCTCGTGCGCAAGATCCTGACCGCGCGCGTGGACCTGCTCTACAACGGGGGCATCGGCACCTACGTGAAGGCGGCGGGCGAGACGCACGCCCAGGTCGGCGACCGCTCGAACGACCGCGTGCGCGTCGACGGTCGCGAGGTGCGGGCGCGGGTGCTCGGCGAGGGCGGCAACCTCGGCCTGACGCAGAAGGGGCGGCTCGAGTACTGGGCGGCCGGCGGCCTCGTCAACACCGACGCGGTCGACAACTCGGGGGGCGTCGACACCTCGGACCACGAGGTGAACATCAAGATCCTGCTCGACGTCCTGGTCAAGAAGGGGCTGGTGAAGGGCCGCGCCGAGCGCAACAGCATCCTGGCCGAGATGACGGGCGAGGTGGCCCAGCTGGTGCTGGACGACAACCAGGGCCAGGCCCTGGCGCTGAGCCTGGACGGCCTGCGCAGCGCGCGGCGCACCGAGGAGTTCGTGGCCCTGATCGACGACATGGCCGGCGCCGGGCTGCTCAGCCGTCAGGACGAGTCGATCCCGACGCGCGAGGAGCTGCTCGCGAGCTCGAGCCGGGAGCGCGGACTGCCCCGGCCGCTGCTGTGCGTGCTGCTCGGCTACTCGAAGATGGCCGCGTTCCAGTTGCTGCTGGAGACCGACTTCCCGGACGGCGCCGCGGGCCGGCCCTTCCTCGACTTCTACTTCCCGCGCCTGCTGCGCGAGCGCTTCGCCGAGCACTTCGCCGACCACGTGCTGCGGCGCGAGATCATCGCCACCGGCGCGGTCAACTACCTGGTCAACCGCGGCGGCATCGCGCTGCTGCCGCGGCTGACGGGCGGGGCCAGGACCGGCCTCGGCGAGGCGGTGACCGCCTGGATCGAGGCGGATCGCGAGGCAGAGGCCGAGTCGCTGCGCGACGCGCTGCTGGCCGCGGGGCGCGGCGCCGCCGAGGAGCAGGCCGCCCTCGTCGAGATCGAGGAGTGCCTGGAGGCCGCCGCGCGCGAACGGCTCGAGGGCCGCAAGGCGAGCGCCCGCCAGGCGCTCGCGGAGCTGCGCGGCCGGCTGAAGCTCTAGCGGCCGCGCGCCGTTGACCAGCGTCTTCTTCGCCTGCGACCTGCACGGGCGGCTCGATCGCTACGAGAAGCTGCTGGCGGCCGTCGCCGAGGAAGCCCCCGACCTGGTGCTGCTCGGGGGCGACCTGCTGCCGCCGGCGACGGCCGGCGGGGACTTCCTGCTCGAGTGGCTGGGGCCGCGGCTCTTCGGCCTACGCTCGCGGCTCGCGCCCCGCTACCCGCGCGTGCTCGCGATCTTCGGCAACGACGACCCGCGCTGCGAGCTCGATTCGCTGCGGGAGCTCGAGGCCGGCGGGCTCCTCGAGCACGCGCACGAGCGGCGGGTGGCGATCGGGCGCTTCTCCGTCTACGGCTACGCCTGCGTGCCGCCGACGCCCTTCCTGCTGAAGGACTGGGAGCGCTACGACGTCTCGCGCTACGTGGACCCGGGTTGCGTCTCGCCCGAGGAGGGCCGGCGGTCGGTCCCGGCCGACCCATCGGCGGTGAAGTGGGGGACGATCGCCGGCGACCTCGCCCGCCTCGCGGGCACCGACGACCTGTCGGCCGCGGTCTTCCTGTTCCACGCGCCGCCGCACGGCACCGCGCTCGACCGCGCCGCGCTCGACGGGCGCTTCGTCGACCACGTGCCGGTCGACGTTCACGTCGGCAGCCTCGCCATCCGGCGCTTCGTCGAGGCCCGCCAGCCCCTGCTGACGCTCCACGGCCACGTCCACGAGTCGGCGCGGCTCACCGGGGCCTGGAGACAGGGGCTCGGCCGGACGCTCTGCCTCTCGGCCGCGCACGACGGGCCGGAGCTGGCGCTCGTCTCCTGCGCCCTCGAGGACCCTGCCGGGGCCGTCCGGCGGCTGCTCTAGGCCCCCCGTCGCCGGCCGGGGCGAGGGGCGGATGCGTCCGCAGATGTTGGACCAATTGCCCGCCGTGCCCCTGATTGGACCGGCCAGTCTGCCGTGCCCCGCGGATCATATATTGCCCTTGACACGATCTTGCAGGTTGCGCTAATTTCCCGCAATTCTCGCCGCTGATGCCCCCCGTGAGTGATCTGGATGGGCACATCGGAGGGAAGAGTTGGTCAGACCAATCGCCCGTTCGGCCCGAGGCCGAGCGGTTACACGGAAGTCGGAGTCGGGGCGTGCGAGGCGATGGCTCGAGCCGAGTGAGGCCCGCGTCCTGCAGCGCGCAAGTGGAGCTGGGAGGCCACGGAATGACGAGACGAGAGCCGGCAATCGGCCTGATGAAACTCATCGTCGCGGGTCTGGCCGTTGTGTGCTGTCTGGCGCCGCCGCCGCTGCGCGCCCAGGCCGTCAGCGGGACGATCCTCGGCACGGTCAAGGACTCGACGGGCGCCGTCGTGCCCGGCGCCACGGTGACGCTGGCGCAGAACGGCACGGGCTACAAGAGAGAGCTCGTGTCCGATTCCAAGGGCGAGTACACGGCCCCGTCGCTGCCCACGGGCGCCTACACCGTGTCCGCCAGCCTGACCGGCTTCAAGACGGTCTCCCTCGCGAACGTCCACGTCGGCGTCGACCAGAGGGTGCGCATGGACCTCACGCTCCAGCTCGGGGCGATGACCGAGATCGTCGAGATCCAGGCCGAGACGCCGCTGCTGCAAACGGCATCCTCCGATCTCGGCACCACGGTCGTCGAGGAGCAGATCAAGACGCTGCCCCTCAACGGCCGCAACTTCGTCAGCCTGACGCGCACGGTGCCCGGCATCCTGCGCGGCAGCCCGGGCGCGAACATCGACGGCGCGGGCTCGCTCGCCTGGCGCGCGTCGGCGTCGTTCTCGGCCAACGGCCAGCGCGCCCGCGACAACAACTACATGCTCGACGGCGTCGACAACAACGAGACCTGGCTGCAGACGGTCGTGATCTTCCCGAGCGTCGACGCGCTCGAGGAGTTCAAGATCCAGACCAGCACCTACTCGGCCGAGTTCGGTAAGTCGCTCGGCGGCGTCGTGAACCTGCAGATCAAGTCGGGCACGAACGACTTCCACGGCAGCGTGTTCGAGTTCCTGCGCAACGATCGCTTCGATGCGAACAACTTCTTCCTGAACAAGGCCGGCCGCCCGAAGCCGGACTTCTCGCAGCACCAGTTCGGCGCCACCTTCGGCGGGCCGATCATCAAGGACAAGACGTTCTTCTTCGCCGACTACCAGGGCCTGCGCATCAGGGCCGGCCAGACCTACCTCTCGACCGTGCCCTCGGCGAAGATGCGCCAGGGCGACTTCTCCGAGGTCAACCGCGCCATCTACGACCCGCTGACCGGCAAGCCGTTCCCGGGCAACATCATCCCGCCCAGTCGCTGGGACCCGGCGTCGGCCAACATCCTGACCAAGCTCTATCCGGAGCCGAACACCGCGGGCAGCGTCGGCTCGACCGGCCAGCCGATCAACAACTACCTGATCACGCCGAACCTGGAGCGCCAGGACAACCAGTTCGACGTCAAGGTGGATCATCGTTTCTCGACGAACAACCGCGCCTTCGTCCGCTACAGCAACCAGAAGACGCATCGCTACCTGCCCGCCACGCTGCCGCGCGGCGGTGACGCCGGTACGACCTTCGGTGCGGGCGACGGGAACATCAAGGCGCAGAGCCTGACGTTCAACGACACGCACACCTTCTCGCCGAGGCTGCTGAACGAGTTCCGCTTCGGCTGGAACTCGATCAAGTTCCTGATGACCTCGATCGACTACGGGCAGAACCTGGCCTCGGAGATGGGCATCCCCGGCATCAACGTCAACGAGGCCACCTCGGCCATGACGCAGATGACGTTCCAGAACATCCGGAACATCGGCGCCAACGGCAACCAGCCCCTGATCACGAACCAGAACGACTTCCAGCTCTTCGACAACGTGACCTTCATCAGCCTCGCGCGAGATCCTGAACGCCGACACGATCGTCGGCAGCTTCAGCTTCAACAACAACATGACCTCGAACTGCGCGGGCACCGTCAGCGGCTGCACCGTCAACAGCAGCACCGGCTTCGACGTGGCGAGTTTCCTGCTCGGCTACGCCACCGCCAAGAACCGCAACCTGTTCGACGCCAAGACCTATACCGAGAAGCGGCCGGAGTACGCGCTCTACGCGCAGGACGACTTCCGCGTGAACAGCAAGCTGACCCTGAACCTGGGCCTGCGTTACGAGGTCTACGTGCCCTGGATCGAGGTCGACGACCGGCAGTCGAACTTCGACGTCACGACGGGCCAGTTCGTGGTGGCATCGGACAACGCCACCATGGGCGGGGTGAACGTCGGCCGCTACCTGCAGACCTACTCGAAGGGCGACGTCGGGCCGCGCTTCGGCTTCGCTTACGACGTCTTCGGCACCGGCAGGACGATCGTGCGCGGCGGCCTCGGCGTCTACTGGAACTTCACGCCGGGCGGCACGTCCTCTTCGAAGGCCCAGAACCCGCCGTTCCTGCAGTCGACGGCCCTGACGCCTTCGCCCAACACCAACTTCTCGCCCAGCCTCAAGGTCTCGGACGGGCTGCCGGCGCCTCCGGGCGTCGACCTCACGCCTCGGCCCGGTGCGGGCGCGACGCGCTCGATCTTCGACGTGGGCTTCCGTGACGCCTACACCCTCAACTGGAACTTCAACGTCCAGCAGCAGATCGGCCGCAACTACATGCTCGAGGTGGCCTACGCCGGATCGCGCGGGCGCCAGTACCTGGTCAAGGGCAACCCGAACGAGGCGCCGGCCACCGTTGGCGTGACGAACTCGAATGTCAACCGGCCCTTCGCGACGCTCGCTCCGGCGCTGCGTGACGTGGGCCAGGTCCAGAGCACGGGCGTCCTGGACTACAACGCGCTGCTGATGAAGTTCCAGCGGCGCTTCGCGAACGGCTTCTCCGTGCTCGGCTCCTATACCCTCGCGAAGTCGATGGACTACAACTCGGACAACGACGGCACGGTCACCGTGGCCAACGTCTACGACCTGCGCGGCTACAACTACGGGCCGTCCGACTACGACATCCGCCACACCGTGAGCCTGAGCGGCATGTACGAGCTGCCGTTCGCGCGCACGAAGTGGTACGGCGGCTGGCAGCTCAGCGGCATCGGCTACTGGCGCAGCGGCTACCCGTTCACCCCGGGACAGACGCAGGGCATCCTGTCGACGACCGTCGGTGGGACCGGCCAGCGCCCGAACGTGGTCGGCAACTGGGAGCTCGACAACCCGACGATCGACAAGTGGTTCGACCCGACCGCGTTCCAGCCGCCGGCCGACACGACCGGCACCTACGGCGACGCCGACCGCAACATCATGCGCGGGCCGAACCAGTTCAACATCGACATGTCGCTGATCAAGTACACGAAGATCGGTCGCTTCAACGTCGAGCTGCGCTGCGAGGCGTTCAACCTGCTCAACCACGCGCAGTTCCAGCTGCCGAACCGAACGGTCGGCAACGCGGCCGTGGCGACGATCACCGCGATGCTGCAGAACCCGGCGTGCGCGCTGTGCGGCACGACGGAGCGCAACATCCAGTTCGCGGCCAAGCTGACCTTCTGATCGGCTGAGCCGGACGCAAACCCGAGGCCCGGCGGCGCGTGCCGCCGGGCCTTCTTCTCTTCAGGGCTGCTTCTCGACCACCCAGCGGCCGGAGCCCGCGACGGCGATCCCGGTCTTCAACTCCGACCCGAGGCGGACCGCCTCCCGGCCGGAGGCGTCGGTCAGGCGGTAGAGGCTGTTCTCGTCCACCGTGAACCACTCGGGCCACTCGTTGAGGCGCACGTAGTTGCGCCGTAAGTTGAGCTCGCGGCGGTGGCGGGCGTGGTCGAAGCGCAGGCGGCCCTTCCAGCCCGCCGGCGCTTCGAGCGACACGAGCAGGCGCTCGCCCTCGCGCACGGCGCCGAGCTTCACGCCCGGCTGCCAGCCGTCGAGAAACGCGCCCTGCGTCTTCATCATCGCGTAGAGCAGCAGCGTGCGGGCCCAGTTGCCGTCGCCGTACCAGCGCTCGATCGTCCCGTCCGGCTGCTGGAACGCGATCAGCCGCTTCGTCTCGGTCTCGATCCAGTCCAGGGCCTCGGGAACCGGCTCGCGGTTGGCCAGGTAGAGGGCGCTCTCGATGGCGTCGGCGTAGCCGTCCTGGCTGCCATTCTCCCAGTCGTGGCCGCGGTAGCGGGGCAGGTTCGCGAGCACGCGGCGCACGGCGTCGCGGTAGCGCTCTTCGCCCGTGACCATGAAGTGGGTGTAGACGGCCCCGTAGACGTAACCCCAGTTGTCGGAAAGGTGCTGCGAGAGCGGCGCCAGGTCCGAGGGCCGGATCTCGTCGTAGAGCATGCCGTCGGGGTTGGCCGAGGCCAGGATGCGGTCGAGCATGCGCCCGAGGGGCTCGCGGTACGACGTGCCCCGGGGCAGGCCGCGCTCGGCCTCCAGCGCCTCGAGCAGGACGAGGCCCACGACCATCTCGTTGCCGTGGTCCCGCAGGCGCATGCGGTCGGGGCCCTCGTGCCTGGCGAAGTCCCATGTGTAGCCGGGCTGGTCGTGGTTGCGGGGGAGGACCTCCTTCACGTAGGCGTCGCCGAGGCGCTCGGCCCACTCCAGGAAACGATCGTCGCCCGTCATCGGCGCGAGGCGCACGAGCGTCTGCAGCGCGTCGCCGTTCAACTCGGCGCCGGCGTCGGGCAGCGGTCCGAAGTCGCTCGCGACCGGCGCGTGCCGCATCAGGTCGGCGGTCATGTCGCACATGCGGTGGAACCAGGGCGTGCGGCCGAGCAACTCGGTGACGGCGATCAGGCCGTCCTTGGCGTACTCGGCCGCCCCGAAGAGGCTGGGCGGGCCGAGCCTGCCGGTGGCGAGGTCGAGGTCGGCCGGGATCCCGTCCTGGGCGCTCGTGTAGCGGATCTCGTTGCGCAGCATGTCGCGCAGCCGCCCGTCGTAGAGGGCGCGGTCGGTGAACCAGGCGGTGGCGATCAGGTAGGGATAGTTGTCGGCGCCGGAGTTGTGCGGGCGGTAGATGTGCAGGCCCTTCGGGCCGCGCGTGTGGCCGGGCAGCACGTCCGGCAGGAGCAGGGTGCGATCGTCGGCGTAGGCGAGCCAGGCGTGCAGGTCGTGCCGCGTGCGGCGGAAGATCTCCTCCACCTGCACCCCGTTCGAAGCGGCGCGGCGGAAGCCCGTCTCGCGCGGGCCGTCGGCTGCGCCGGCTCGGGCGCAGGGGAGCGCCAGCCCCAGCGCGAGCGCGGCCAAGGCATGGCACGAACGGCAGATCCAGCGGCTCCGTGTGGACATCGGCCCTCCGCGGGCGGCGCGCGACCGCCCGTCGCTCAATCGATGGTGAACGGCAGCCGGCGCTGCGCGGTCGCGCCTGGCCCGCTGCCGGTCGCGATCACGCGCAACTCGTAGGCCCCCGGCGCGAACCCCTCGAGCGCGATCCTCTCGCCCCACTTGGCCGCCTCGCCCGCGGCGGCGTGCAGGTCGTGCTTCGGCGTCACGCCCACCAGCCGTTCCCCCTGCCACAGCTGCGCCTGCAGCGTCGCCTGGAGCCCGCTGCCCGCCGGGTCTCCTGCGGCGGCGTGCGGGCCGTAGACCTGGACCACGTAGTGCAGGCCCTGACCTCGCCGGAAGCGGCGGTCCACCTGCACGTCCTGGAGCTCGGCTGCCCCGGGGCCGTCGTCGGCGAGCAGGAACACGCTGCTGAGCGCGAGCGGGTGCGCCGCGCGGTCGGGGATCTCCAGCCAGCGCGTCGCGCTGCCGAGCAGCGAGCGCGTGCCCTCGCGCGCCGCCAGACGCACCTGGTAGCGGCCCGGCGGCAGCGCGACCGTCTTCTGCACCAGCAGGCCGTCCACCAGTGCCCGGCGGTAGGTCTCCTCGGTGAGGCTCAGCTGCGCGCGCTCGCCCGTCACCTGGCCGACGAGCTCGCCCGCCTCGTCGTAGACGGCGCCGGCGATCTCGAGGTCGGCGGCGAACCGGCCGTCCTTCGGCTCGAAGGGGACCCCGCTCACGTCGAGCCGCGTGCGGACGACGGCCTGCGGCCCGGCCGGAGGCAGGTCGATGAAGTCGGCGCTCGCCCGCAGCGGCAGGCCGTCGAGCGGGAACAGCGAGCCGAGCGCCTGCGCGATCTCGCGCTCGCGGCGCGCCTCCTTGTCTTCC
>JBGASI010000113.1:0-10337 GCA_044229815.1 Vicinamibacteria bacterium
TGGGCATGCTGCTCAAGGGCGACGCGTCGGTTCGCGTGCGCACGGGCGAGATCCGCGGACTGCCCTGCAGCGACCACCTCAAGGAGATCGTCTACCGCTGCATCGGCGAGCGGCGCAAGCGCTACGAGAGCGCCGACGAGCTGATCGAGGCCCTGCGCCGGCCGCCGGCGGCGCTGCAGCCGGGTGCTCTGCGCTCGCTGAAGGGCGTGCACCTCGCGTTCACGGGGATCCTGCGCCGGCCCCGGCGCGAGGCCACGCTGGCCGCGAAACGGGCCGGGGCGACGGTGCACGGCGCACCGTCGGCCCGCACGAGCGTCGTGGTGCGCGGCCGCCCCAACCCGCTGCAGGCCGCCGGGCGCGACGCGGGGCGCAAGCTGATGGAGATCAAACGGCTCCGCCAGAAGGGCCACGCCATCACGCTGCTCGACGAGGCGCGCTTCTGGCGGCTCGCGTTCCCGCGCCCGCGGCGGCCGGCCGCTACTTCTGCACCGGCATCCGCAGCTCGACCTCGGGCGCGCCGGTCTCGAATCCCCTGAACACCTGGGTCGCGGGGCCGGCCGGCTGGTAGCCGTTGCCGATGATCCACTGGATGAACGCGGGCCAGGCCGCACCCAGCTCCTCGAGCGCCCCGTGGTGGACGCGCACGGCCGTCTGTGTCGCCGGCAGGTCCTTGATCTCGAACGGGGCCTCCGCCTTCACGCTCGCCGGCACCGCGATGCCCACCTCCCACACGAGCTCCGCCTCGCCCACCGACGGGTCGCTGAAGTAGCGCGCGAACAACACGCCCGTCGGCGCGACGCCTCGCCCGGCGAGGAACGATGTCAGGCGCGCGAACGCCTCCGGGTGCTGCGCGTACGAGCCCTTCATCGGCAGCACCAGCGCGTGCACCGCCTCGACCGTGACCACCTTGGTGTCGGCCGCGGCGGGCGCGGCGGGCGCGGCAGGGGCAGCGGGCGGCTGCTGGGCCGACGCGATCCCCGCGAGGGCCATGAGCGAAACGGCGGCGACGAGCGACTTGGTGACTGACATCGGGCCTCCAGTCGTGGCCGGGTGGGCCACGTGCCTGCCCTGACGTACGAATCGCCGGCCGCAGCGTTCCCGCCCGCAGGGCCGCTCGCCGGTCGCCAGCGGGCGCTCGCCGAAAAGCCGCGCTCGCCCGGCCGGCTTACCGGTCCGCCGGCTCGATGCGGAAGGCGAAGGCGTACTGCGGGGCCGTCAGCTGGTACTCGGGGTGCACGCGCGGGTTCCAGCTGTCGTCGCCGCCGAGGCCCATCTGCGCCAGGTCGAGGCTCAGCGTGACCCGGCCGTCCTTCTCGATCCGCTGGCTCGTCTTCGAGGCCAGCAGGGCGGCGTCCGTGTAGTCGTGGGCCGTGAAGTCGAGCGGCCCTTCGGCACGCACGCGCAACCCGCGGCCGCTCGCGTCCACCAGTTTCAGCCAGCGCACGTCCGTGTGGTTGCCGTTCTCCTGCGCCATCACGTACGGGAAGTGCAGCCCGGCGGCCTTCGAGCGGAACACGCCGAAACGCGCGCCTTCCTTGCGGTCCGAGTAGCTCTCGTGGGGCCCGCGCCCGTACCACTCGGCCGTGTCGAACGCGCCCGGCAGCTGGACCTGGTAGCCGACCCGCGGCAGCGGGGGCAGCTCGCCGTCCGACCTGAAGACGCCGCTCACACGAATCGTTCCGTCGCCGCCGATGTCGTACGTCGTCAGCAGCGCGAGGGCCGCCTTCGCGCCCGAGAGCCGGCTCTCGACGCTCACGCGGACGCGATCGGCCGACAGCCTCTCGACCACCGGCTCCTGCGTGACGACCCGAACGCGATCGAGACCGGCCTGCCGCCAGCGCTGCGCGAAGCTCGCCGCGCCGCCGCCCTCGTCGTTGTCGGTGGGCACGCGCCACAGGTGCGGCACGAGTGGCCCCGCGAGGCGCTCCTCGCCCTTCCAGCGGTACGAGGCGAGGCTCGCCCCGTCGATCGTGGCCACGAAGTCGCCGCTCGTCAGGACGACCCGCGCGCCGTCTCGGCGCACGTCGAGCGCGGGGGGAACGGGCGTGATCACCGAGCCGAGGATGCCGGGACGCGGCAGGGCGAGCTGCTCCCAGGCCACCTCGAACCCGCGCGGCGCCCAGGGCTGCTCGTCGCGCAGCCGGAAGCTGAGCTCCAGGAAGCCCTCGCGACCGGGCCGGACCTTCGCCGGGTCGCAGGGCACGCGCAGCTCGCGACTCTCGCCCGCCTTCAGGCCGAGCGGCTCGGCCAGGGTGCCGGACTGCACCTCGACCCCGTCCGCCAGCAGCCGCCACTCGAGCGTCAGGTGAGACAGGTCCAGGAACCCGTAAGCGTTCTTCACGCGCACGAGGCCGGCCGAGGCGTCCACCGCCTCGATCTTCACGGGCTGCTGAATCTTCTTCGCCTCGTTGAGCTCCGGTTGCGGCGTGCGGTCCGCGTTCACGAGACCGTCGTTCGCGTTCGCGCCGTCGCTCGTGTTCACCCAGTTCCAGACGGGCACGCCGCCCGGCCCCGGGTGGCGCAGCGCCTGGTCGACCCAGTCCCAGGTGAAGCCGCCCTGCAGCCTCGGGTAGCGGTCGAAGGCGTCCCAGTACTTCCTGAAGTTGCCGAGGCTGTTGCCCATCGAGTGCGCGTACTCGCAGATGATCACGGGCCGCGAGGGGTCCTGGTTCATCAGGTCGAGGATGTGGTCGACCGTCGGGTACATGGTCGAGATGATGTCGTAGCTCGACAGCGTCGGCGCGTAGGGCGGGTTGCGGCTCTCGTAGTGGATCGGCCGCGTGGGATCGAGCGCCCGCATCGCCTTGTACATCGCGTCGAAGCTGCGGCCGAGCCCCGTCTCGTTGCCCATCGACCAGAACACGACCGACGGATGGTTCTTGTCGCGCTCCACCAGCGCGACGCCGCGGGCGACGAAGGCCGCAGTCCAGGCCGGGTCGTCGGCGACGTAGATCTTCTTCTCCCACAGCTCGTGGCTCTCGACGTTCGCCTCGTCGACGACGTACAGGCCCAGCTCGTCGCACAGGTCGAGCCACAGCGGGTCGTTCGGGTAGTGCGAGGTGCGCACGGCGTTGAAGTTGTGCTGCTTCAGCAGCCGGATGTCCTGCAGCATCCGCTCCCGCGACACGACGCGTCCGTGGTCGGGGTCGAACTCGTGGCGGTTCGCGCCCTTGAACTTGATCGCGGCGCCGTTCACCAGCAGCTGGCCGCCGCGGATCTCGACCTTGCGGAAGCCGACCCTGCGGGCCACCACCTCCGCGAGCTTCCCCGCGGCGTCGCGGTGCTCGAGCACCAGCGTATAGAGGTTCGGGGCCTCCGCGGACCACAGCCGTGGCGCGCGCACCGCTCCCCTGGCCTGCGCCAGCGCCTCGCCGCCCGCCGGGACGGCCCCCCGCGCGGCGAGCTGCGCCGTGAAGACCTCGCTGCCGTCGGCCGCGAGCAGCGACGCCGTCACCTGGTGGCCGGCGACGGCCGCGCGCGAACGGTTCTCGAGCGACACGCGCAGGTCGAGCGTCGCGTCCTCGAAGGCGGCGTCGAGGTCGGTGCGCACGACGAAGTCGCGCAGGCGCAACGCCGGCTGCGCGAGGAGGTAGACGTCGCGGAAGATCCCCGCGAAGCGCCAGTAGTCCTGGTCCTCGAGGTAGCTGCCGTCCGAGTGGTGGATCACTTCGACCGCGAGCACGTTCGTCCCGCCCTTGAGGTGCGGCGTCGCGTCGAACTCGCCGGGCGCGAACGCGTCCTCCTTGTAGCCCAGCCGGTGCCCGTTCAGCCACACGTAGTAGGCCGACTGCACGCCCGCGAAGTGCACGAAGACGCTGTGGTCCTTCCTCCAGTCGGCCGGGACCTCGAAGCGCGCGCGGTACAGCCCGGTCGGGTTGTCGTCGTGCGGCACGTGCGGCGGGTCGGCCTTGAACGGGTGCTTGATGTTCGTGAAGAAGGGCCGGTCGTACGGCCGGTTCTCGTTGGCCGCCACCACCTGCCAGTTCGACGGCACGGGCAGCGTGTCCCAGGCCTTGTCGTCGTAGCCGGGCTGCTCGAAGCCCGCCTCGACCGCCAGCGGGTTCTTCACCCAGCGGAAGCGCCACGCGCCGCTGAGCCGCTTGAACAAGGGCGAGCGCGCCGGGTCGCCGGCCAGCGCCGCCTCGCGCGTCGCGTGGGGCACGAACGTCGCACGCGCCCGCTCGGTGCCCACGGCGAAGACGGCGGGGTCCTCCCACTCGGCTGGGCCCGGCGGGACCTGCGGCGCGGTCAGCAGGAGAAGGGCAGGCAGAAGGCTGATCATGGCGTCTCCCGGGAAGGCGTGAACGGACGGGGCGATTCTAGCCGGCCACGGGGCGATGCGCGTCGAGGAAACGCACCACCTCGTCGCAGTCGTCGGTCAGCAGCAGGTAGTCTCGGAAGCGCTTCTCGCCGGCGAGCTGCTCGAGGAGCGGGTAGACAGGCTTGCCCTTGTCCAACGCCCCGGGCACCGCCGCGGGCACCGCCGCGGCCGGGTTCCAGTAGTCGCGGCCGAGGAGGACCATCGGGCTCTTCGTGCGCCGATAGGTCCGGTAGTAGTTCTGGCAGGCGTCCTGGAAGATCTCCTGCACCGTGCCGGCGTTGCCCCGCGCGAAGACGACGCCGCCGAGCGCGAGCGCCAGCAGGCCCTCCTCGCGCACGGAGTTCTCGAAGTACTTCGCGATGTCGGTCGCGAACACGTTCGGCGGCTCGTGCCCGTAGAACCACGTTGGCATTCCGAAGCTGCGTCCGCGGCCCGGCTCCGCGGGCGTGCCGAGCCCCTTCCAGGCCAGGAAGCCCTGCGCCAGCCAGAGCCGGTCGTCGTAGCGCGGCGCCCGTTCGAGCACGGCCAGCGCCCGCGCGAGCGAGGTCTCGGGGTCGACGAACCCCGCGAGGTACGCGCCCAGGTTCGCGGCCTCCATGAGGCCTGGGCCCCCGCCGGTCAGGATCACGTAGCCCGCCTGGGCCAGCCTCAGGCTCATCCGCGCCACGTCCGCGTAGGCGCCGCGCGCCGCGCGCGGCTCGTCGTGGCCGCCCATCACCGCCACGGCCCGCTCGCGCCGGGTCAGCGGCCGGCCGTCGTGCTCGCCGATCACCTCGTCGAGCCGGTCCTCGAGCGCGTCCGAGACCGAGTGGTCGTGGATCCGCCGCAGGAGCAGCGTGTCTAGGTCGACGGGCCGCTCGGCGCGCGTCTGCGGGTCGACGCAGGAGGCGTAGACGAACCAGTCGAAGCACTCCTGCTGCGTCGCGGGCCGGGCCGGGTCGAAGCGGTCGAACAGCTCGTCCGGCGTGTAGAGCCGCGGCCGGAACGGATCGAACGGCAGGCCGTCCACGCGCGGCAGCACGAGGCACTGCGCGGCGGCGGCCGCGCCGACCAGCGTCTCCCCCATCCGGCAGCCGAGAAAGCTGCACCCGCGCAGGTCGAGCGCGGCCATGGCGTCCGACGCCGCCCGCAGGTCCTGGCCCTGGAAGACGGCCGGGGCCGGGCGCTCGAGCCAGGCGGCGAGCTTCTCGGCCGAGTCGATCTCGAGCTTCATCGGCCAGCGATCCTCACGCGGACTCCAGCGTCGGCGGCACCGGGACGGCCACGCCCTTCGCCTGGCGCAGCGACCGCAGCTCGCGCGTCAGCCGTTCGAGCTCGCCCACCAGCCGCCCGGTCGCGCCACGCCGACTGAACGCCCCCAGCAGGCTGGCGAAGTAGCGCTCCTGGTCGTCACCGCCGGCGCTGAAACGCGACCACAGCGCCTCGCCGTGGGTGCGGTAGTCAGCCACGATCGCGCGCAGGTTGTGGACCTTGTCGGCGAGCGACACGCGCAGGACGCTGCTGTTCCGCTCCTTCTTCAGGTGCTCGACGTACTTCACCTTGCGCAACCGCCACTCCGGCTTCGGGTCCTCGTGCGTGTCGCTGCACCCGTCGACGATCTCGGCCACCTCGTTCCCGAAGCGTTTGCGGATGGCCGCCAGGCGGCCGCTGCCGCCCGCGTCCTCGACCGCGTCGTGCAGCAGCGCGCCGATCGCCTCCTCCTCGTTTCCGCCGTCCTCCAGCACCAGCGCGCACACGGCGAGCAGGTGGGCAACGTACGGGATCGAGGTCTGCTTGCGGAAGGTGCCCTCGTGCACGTGCGTCGCGTAGGCGAGCGCCTCGTCGAAGCACCGGTTGAGGGGCCACACCGGATCGTCGCTGGTCATCGAGCCTCCAGGGGTTGGCGCCGTTTCGACCACGGCCGGGCGCGTAGCATACGACGGGCCTCGGGCAGGCGATAGACTGCGGGCGTGACCATGGCCCCTGCGTTCCTCGCCGCCGCGCTCGCCGGCTTCGTCCCCGCGTCCGATCCCCACGTCGCCGTGATGGGCCGCGTCGAGCGGCTGGAGCCCGGCCGCCTCCGCTTCGGCTACCCGGGCGTGACGCTACGCCTGGCCTTCGAGGGACCGTCGCTCGGCCTGCGTGTCTCCGCCGCGACGCCGAACGGCCACCTGGCCGTCTTCGTGGACGGCGGCCCGGCCCGCGTCGTCCGCCTCCCCCGGGGCGAGAGCGACGTCGTGCTGGCCGAGGGCCTCGGCCCCGGCGCGCACCAGGTCGACGTCGTCCATCGCACCGAGACCTGGATGTCGGTCCTCGACGTGCGCGGCTTCGTGCTCGGCCCCGGCGGCCGGCTGCTCGATCCGGAGCCGTGGCCGGCGCGCCGGCTGCTCTTCGTCGGCGACTCGGTCACCTGCGGCGAGCGCATCGACCGCCAGCCCGGCGAGACCGAACCCTTCGCGTCCTCGAACGGCGAGCTGTCCTACGGCCTGCGCCTCGCCCGCGCCCTCGACGCGCAGGCGCACCTCGTCTGCTACGGCGGGAGAGGCCTCGTCCGCGACTGGCGTGGCCGGACCGACGTCCTCACGGGCCCGCAGCTCTTCGAGGTCGCCGTGGCCGACGAGCCGGGCGCCCCGGCCTGGGACCACGCGGCCTACACGCCCGACGCGGTCCTCGTCTCGCTCGGCACGAACGACTTCAACCTCGCGCTCGGCCCGCTGCCCGAGCGCGAGCCGTGGGTGGCGGCCTACGTCGCCTTCGTCCGGACGATCCGCTCACGCCACCCCGCCGCGCACGTGTTCCTGACCGAAGGCGCGATGGTCAACGACGAGACCGACCCGAAGCGCCCGCAGAAGACCGTGCTCCGCGACTACCTGGCCGAGACCGCCCGCCGCCTCGCGGACCCGCGGGTCCACGTCCTGCCCTCGCGGCACTACCCGGGCGACGCCGCGAACGCGCACCCGACCGGCGAGCAGCACGCCGCCATGGCCCGCGACCTCGAGCCCATGATTCGCTCGGCCATGGGCTGGGGAAGCTCGAAGTAGGCCTCACTCGAGCGCGTAGAGCGCCCCGTCCGTCGAGCCGAAGAAGACGACGCCGTTCGCGACGAGCGGCGTCGAGAAGATCGAGCCCACGCCGCCCTGCCGCACGAAGCCCGCGTACGGGTCGGCGCCCCAGTTCGACGGGAAGAGCACGGGCTGGTCGAACTTCCGGTCGGCGGCCAGCACCCGGCCCGCCGGGCCGCGCGAGGCCTCGAGCTCGTACGACCACAGGAGCGCGCCCGTGCCCGCGTCGCGGGCCTCGAGCGTGCCGTTGAGGACGCCGGTCAGCACCACGTCGCCAGCCACTGTGGGCGAGGAGAACATGTAGGCGCCGCTCGTCTGGCTGGCGAGCGCCTTGCCGGTGGCCGCGTCGAGGACGTGGAACAGACGCGAGTCGGAGGTCGCGAAGTACACCCGCCCGTTCGCGACCGCCGGGCTGCCCACCACCCAGCTGCCCTCGTTGTCGTAGCGCCAGCGCTCCTGGCCGCTCGCCGCGTCGAGCGCGTAGAGCTTCGAGTCGCGGCAGCCGACGTAGACGACGCCGTTCGCCACCGCGGGCGAGGACTGGAAGCCGACCTGGTTGTGGATGAGGTCGTCCCGGCCGCCGCGGAAGCGCCAGCGCTCCTGGCCGCTCGCCGCGTCGAGCGCGTAGAGGTCGCCGTCCCAGCTGCCCACGTAGACGACGCCGCCGGCCACCGCGGGCGAGGCGTGCACCACGTCGCCCGTCTGGACGTGCCAGCGCTCGCGGCCGCTCGCGGCGTCGACGGCGTAGACCCGGCCGTCGCCGCTGCCGAAGTAGACGACGCCCCCTTCGACAGCGGGACTCGACAGGTACACGTCGTACGGGTCGAAGAAGGTCTGTCGCGCCGGCTGGAAGCCGTGCAGGTTCTTCGCCTCGAAGCGCCGCTCGCCGCCCGTGGCGAAGACCCAGCGCCGCGCGCCCGTGCGCGCGTCGAGCGCGTAGAGGCGGCCGTCGTAGCTCGTGGCGTAGACGACGCCGCCCTTCACCGCCGGCGTCGAGTCGACCGGGCCGTTCGTGGCGGTCATCCACAGCTGCCGGCCCTTCGCCGCGTCCACGGCGTAGACGCGGCCGTCGTCGCTGCCGAAGTACACGGCGCCCTCGTGCCACACCGGCGAGGAGACGATGCGATCGCCCGTGGGAAAGCGCCACTTCACGCGCGGCGCCTGGCGCGGGCCGGCGTCGGCGGTGCCGGCGTGCGCCGGCCCGCCGCGGAACATCCACTGGGCGGAGGCCGGACCGGCGCAGAGGAGCACGGCGGCGATCAGGGAGAGGGTCTTCTTCATGGCGTGGGTCCTCACTGGGCCTTGCGCAGCGTCAGGGGGGTTTCGAGCGGGCCTTGCAGGACGGCGCCCACGATCGCGTCGCCCGCCGGCGCGAGCCGGCCCTCGAAACGGATGCCCGCGGCGTTCGAGACGACGAAGACGGTCTCGCCCTCCTGGCGCACGAGGTCGACCGGCAGGTCGTTGTGGCGCTTGCCCTCGATCACGAAGCTCGCGCGCGCCGCCCCCGCCTCGTTCGACAGCTTGAGCGTCACCTTGCGGGCGTAGCCGAAAAGCTCGTACTCGCCGCGCCACTCACCCAGCGCACCCGAGACGACCGGGGTGCTCGAGAGCGGAAGGTCCACCTGCGCCTCACCGGTGCGGCGCAGCGCCAGCGGAGACGGCCGCCCCGCGTGGGAGAGCGTGCCGCTCATCCTCTCGGGCGCCTCCAGGCGCGCCTCCGCCTGCAGGCTCAGCCCGTACTCCCCCTGCGGGCTCGCCAGCACGAAGGCCACGCGCGGCGGCTCGACGACGATCTGCGACAGCGGGGCGCCCTTCACGCCCAGGCCCGAGACCACCACGGAGCCGATCCAGCCGCGGCCGTCGGCCGCGGGCGCGAGGTCCACCGCCACCGGCACCTCCCGGTCGCCGAGCGCCACCGTGCCTTCCCAACGCCCCGCCGCCCCCACCGCCGGGAGCGCCATCGCGAGGAGCCATGCACCGAGCATCATCGTCCCTCCCATCCGTTTCCTTGAACGGCACGCAGAACAGTACGTGAGCCGCCCGGCGAAAGTCGCTGAGCCGTCGGCAGGAGTTGCATGAGTTCGGGATGAGCGAGAGGTTTGATCGAAAAACAACGTTCGCGTACCCTCTCGCATGCGCCCCCTGCTTTCGGTCCTGCTCCTGACGTGTGCCGCGACCCGGCTCCAGGCGCAGGAGCTGGCGGTCTACGACGACGCCCTGCAGAGCGGCTTCGCGAACTACTCCTACGGCGGCGTGCCCGGCGACTTCGACTTCGCGAGCACGACCCAGGCGCACGCCGGCGTGAAGTCGATCGCCTTCGTCGGGGATTCCTTCAACGCGCTGGCCTTCGCCCAGCCGACGACGGACTTCACGACGGCGCAGTACCCGGCGCTGCACCTCTGGGTCCACGGCGGCGCCGCCGGCGGGCAGCAGCTGCGCCTCTACCTGGGGCTCGACAGCGGCGCGGGCAACGTCGTCGTCGCCCAGGCGCCGCTCGACAGCTACATCACGGGCGGGTCGATCATCGCCGGCGCCTGGCGCGAGGTGATCGTTCCCTTCGGCCAGGCCCCGCTCTCCTACTCCGGCGCGTTCGACCGGATCGACCTGCAGAGCGACGTGGCCGGCTCCCAGCCGGTGCTCTACGTCGACGACGTGCGCCTGACCCAGCTCGCCGCCCCGGCCGCGAGCCTGCTGCAGATCGAGCGGGACGTCAGCGTCGGCTCGATGCTCAGCGACCGCTTCACCTGGCAGGACGCGGCCGGCAAGCCGCGCGTGGCGGTGCTGGCGCACAACGACGGCCCGGCCGGCCCGGACGCCGGGGGCTACCCGAACCACGGCGGCTCGCTGCGCGAGTTCCGCTACCAGCTCCCGGGCGGCGCCACGCGGGTGGCCGGTGTGACCACCTACGGCAACGGCGGCTACGGCGGTTTCGGCTACGTCGTCTCCCACCGGGCCGACGGCTCCGCGGGCGACAT
>JBGASI010000114.1:0-10322 GCA_044229815.1 Vicinamibacteria bacterium
GATCGACGAGCTCGCGGGCACCCAGAACGACCTCAAGAACCTGCTCGACAGCACGAACATCGGGACGATCTTCCTCGACGAGCGGCTCGCGATCCGTCGCTTCAGCCGCGAGGCGACGGCTCTCTTCCGCCTGATGCCCTCGGACGTCGGCCGTTCGCTCGGCGACATCAAGGCGAACTTCGCGGAGGAGGGCGTCGTCGCCGACGCGAGGGCGGTGCTCGACTCGCTCGTGCCGCGCGAGCGCTCGGTCCAGGTCGGGAACCGCCGCTACCTGGTCCGGCTCCTGGTCTACCGCACGATCGAGAACGTGATCGCGGGCGTCGTGATGACGTTCACGGACGTGACCGATCTCGGCGCGGCGGGCGCGGCGGGCCGGGTCCCACCCGGCCGCCGGGGGACGTCGTGACGCGCCGAAAGGACCAGGCCGCCGAGCCGGCGAGCCTGCGCCGCGCGGCGGAACGCCGGCTGGCCCGGGAGACCGGGGTCGCTCCCGACGGAACGCCGGAAGGCGTCGTCCACGAGCTGCGCGTGCACCAGGTCGAGCTCGAGATGCAGAACGAGGAGCTGCGCCGGGCGCAGATCGCCCTCGAGGAGTCCCGCGACCGATTCGCGGACCTCTACGACTTCGCCCCGGTCGGCTACCTCACGCTCGTCCCGGGAGACCTCGTCGCGGCGGCGAACCTGACCGCCGCCACGCTGCTGGGCGTCGAGCGCCCGAAGCTGCTGCGGCGGCGGCTCCACGATTTCGTGGTGCCGGAGGACCAGGAGCGCTGGGACCGCCACTGCGCGAGCCTGCGTCTGCACGGCGCGCCGTGCGGCTGCGACCTGCTGCTGTGCCGGCCGGACGGCACGCGCTTCCCGGTGCACCTCGACGGCGCGGCCGTCGCCGGCGGCGTGCCGCCGGCCCTGCGGGTCACGCTGAGCGACCTCACCGAGCGGGCCCGGCTCGAGACGGAGAAGCGCGCGGTCGCGCAGGACCTGCTGCGCGCCCAGCACCTGGCGAGCCTCGGCATCCTCGCGGGCGGCCTCGCCCACGACTTCAACAACACCTTCGCGACGATCCAGCTCAGCCTCGACGTGCTGCGGGCCCAGCTCGAGCCCGGCTCGCCCGGCCTGCGCCGCCTCGACGGGGCCGTTACCGCGCTGGGCCACGCCGCGGAGCGCACCCGCCAGCTGCTCGAGTACTCGGGGCGGGCGCTGCGGCGCCCGCAGGAACTCGACCTCAACACGGCCGTGGCCGCCAAGGCGCCGCTGCTGGCCTCGCTCGCCGCGGTGCGGCTGGAGGTGCGCCTGGGGCACGGGCTCCCGAGCCTCGCCGCCGATCCGCAGCAACTCCACCACCTGTTGCTCGGGCTCGTCACGAACGCGGCCGAGGCGGAGCCCGGCCTCGTCCGGGTCTCGACGGGTGTCGAAGACCGCGAGGCCGGGCCCGCGGAAACCTCCTTCGTCGACGGGCCGCCGGCGCCGGGGCGTTACGTCTGGCTCGAGGTGGCGGACGACGGCTGCGGCATGGACGAGGACACCCGCCTGCGGGCCGTGGAGCCGTTCTTCACCACCAAGTTCCCGGGCCGCGGCCTCGGCCTCGCGGCGATCCTGGGCATCGTCCGGCTGCACGGCGGCGGGCTCTCGATCGAGAGCGCGCCGAACCGGGGCACCACCGTGAGGGCTCTCTTCCCCGTCCCGCTCGCGCAACGCCCGGGCGAAGCCGAGTCCTCGTAGCCTCGAGAGGAGGATCCAGCGTGCGCTTCGTCCGGGCGTCGATCCTGCTGTCCCTGCCGGTCCTGGGCCTCGCGCCCGCAGCCTCGGCGGCGCCCGCCGCGCCGCCCGCCCCCAGCGCGGCCTTCGAGCCCGGTGCGGTCTGGCTCGACACCGAGGGCCGGCCGATCCAGGCCCACGGCGGCGGCATCCTGTTCGACAAGGGCGTCTACTACTGGTTCGGCGAGAACAAGGACGCCCCGAACAGCGCCGCCGGCCAGGGCCTGCTCGCGCGCATCGACGCCGTGGGCATCTCCTGCTACTCCTCGCGGGACCTGCTGCGCTGGAAGCACGAGGGCGTCGTCCTGCCGGCGGTCAAGGACGACCCGGCGCACGACCTCAACCCGGGCGGTGTCATCGAGCGGCCCAAGGTCGTCTACAACAGGAAGACGAAGAAGTACGTGATGTGGCTGCACGTCGACAGCGCCGACTACAAGAAGGCGAGCGCCGGCGTCGCCGTCGCCGAGCGGCCCACGGGCCCGTTCCGCTACCTCGGCAGCGTGCGCCCGGACGGCGGCGAGAGCCGCGACATGACGCTGTTCCAGGACGACGACGGCAAGGCGTACCTCGTCTACTCGTCCGAGTGGAACGCGACCACCCACGTCTCGCTGCTCTCGGACGACTACCTGCGGCCCGTCGGCAAGATGGTGCGCATCTTCGAGGGACGCTACCGGGAGGCGCCCGCCGTCTTCAAGCGGGGGGGCCTCTACTACATCGTCAGCTCCGGCTGCACCGGCTGGTACCCGAACCGCGCGGTCTACGCCACGGCGCCGAAGATCACCGGTCCCTGGACCGAGCAGGGCGACCCGCTCACCGGCCCCGACGCCGAGTGGACCTACTTCGGGCAGAGCACGTTCGTGCTGCCCGTCGCGGGGCGCAAGGACGCCTTCGTGCTGCTGCTCGACCGCTGGAAGAGCACGAACCTGCGCGACTCGCGCTACCTCTGGCTGCCGATCCGCTTCGAGGGCAGCCGGATGGTCGTCGAGTGGTGGGACCGCTGGGACTTGTCGGTGTTCGATGCCCCGCGCGCCGCCTCGCCCGCGACCGCCCGCTTCGCCCCGGTGAAGCTGCGCGACGCCGAGACGATCGTGTTCTACGGCGACTCCATCACCGAGCAGAACCTGTACACGGCCTACCTCGAGACGTTCCTGCTCTCTCGCTTCCCAAAGCGCCGGCTCGCGGCCTTCAACTTCGGCTGGGGCGGCGACACCGCGGCCGGCGGCGTCCGGCGCTTCGCGCGCGACGTGGCGGGCCTCCACCCCTCGCTGGTGTTCGTCGACTTCGGCATGAACGACGGCGGCTACAAGGCCTGGGACGAGCCCACGCACCGCAACTACATGGAGGCGCAGGCGGCGCTCGCGGACGCCATCAAGGCGGCAGGCGCGCGCCAGGTGCTCTTTACCACCTCGCCGATCGACGACGTGCTGCGCGGCGACAAGGGCGTCTACAACGAGACGCTGTCGAGGCTGGCCCGCGGCGTCATCGGCCTCGCCGCCGAGCGCCAGCTGCCGGTGGTCGACCTGCTGCACCCGATGCTCGAGGTGCAGCGCCTGGCGAAGGAGAAGGAGCCGGGCTTCACGATGATCCCCGACACGGTGCACCCCGACCCGGCCGGCCACCTGGTGATGGCCTACCTGGCGCTGCGCCAGATCGAGGCGCCGCGCACGGTCGCCGACATCGTCGTCGAGGCCGGCGGCGTGAAGGAAGCGCGCGGGGCGACGGTGGCGAACGTGACGAGCCGCGACGGCAGCGTCGAGTTCGACCTCACCCTGCCGTTCCTGCCGTTCTACGTGCCGCAGGAGGCGCGCAAGGCGCTCGAGCTGGTGCCCCTGCAGGACGAGCTGAACCGCTTCCGGCTGCGCGTCGCGCCGTCAGGGGCCGGCGCGCAGCAGCAGATCCTCTCGGTCGACGGGCGCACGGCGGGCGTCTTCGACGCCGCGGAGCTGGCGCGAGGGATCGACCTCGCGCTGCTCGACAAGGCGCCCTGGGCCGAGGCGGGCCGCACGCTGTGGGAGGCGGCGCAGTTCCGCTGGAAGAAGCACTTCGAGGCCTGGCGCCAGATGGGCCTCGAGAAGCCGGCGTCGATGCTGCCGGGGCTCGCGTCCTTCGCGCCCCACGCCCGGGCGCAGCAGGCCTACGCCGACGAGCTCGGCCGCTCGCTCGGGCAGCTCGCGCGGCCGGGCACCTACCACGTGAGCCTGCGCCCGCCCGGGGACCTGGTGCCGATCCGCAGCGTCTCGCTCTCCCCGAGCTACCCGCTCGTGAGCTTCGACACCGCGCAGGCGCCCGAGACGAGTGCTTCTTCCGTGGCCTGGACGAACGCGCCGTTCACGGACGGGCAGCTCGACCTCGGCGCGCGCTTCCCCGGGGCCACGAACGTGGTGGCCTACGCCCGCCTCGTGCTCGAAGCGGACCGCCCGGCGACGCTCCACCTGGCCATGGGCAGCGACGACGGCCTTGCGGTCTTCCTCGGCGGCCGGCGTGTCTTCGCGCACGACGTGATGCGCGGGCTCAAGCCGGGCGAGGACGAAGTCGAGGTGTCGCTCGCCGCGGGCCGCAACGAGCTGCTCTTCAAGGTGACGCAGGGCGGCGGTGGCCACGCGCTGGCCGTGGAGGCGCACGTCCGCGGGCAGGGGAAGGTCCGGCAGGTCGAGCCGTAGCGGTCTCAGGCTCGCCCTGGGCCGCTGACCGTTTCCGCGAAGCGCTCGATCAGCGGCCAGGAGAGCGGCGCGCCGTCCTCGTGCTTGAAGAAGACGTATGCCCGCTGCCAGGGCTGCGCCCGGATCCGGTCGGCCCAGGCGTCGAGCGCCGCCTGGTCGTAGTCGCAGCGCCGCAGCCGCAGGTAGCCCCAGTCGGCCGTCGGCACGATCGGAGCCCCATCCGTGCCCGAGTCGTCCTTGTCCGCCGAGACGAGGGCGGCGTTGCGTCCCCGCAGCGCGTCGTAGACCTCCTCGTCGAACCAGGTCTCGTGGCGGAACTCGAAGGCCACGGGGTGCCCCGGCGGCAGGGCCTCGAGGAAGGCGCGCAGACGGGGGGCGTCCTTCTTCAGGAACGGCGGGGTCTGGAAGAACACGGGACCAAGGCGCTCCCCGAGCACGCGCGCCACGTCGAAGAGGTAGTCGACGGTCTCCTTCGACTCGGGCGCGAGCCGCTGGCGGTGCGTGATGCGCTGCGAGGCCTTGAGCACGAACGTGAAACCCTCGGGCACCTGCTCGGCCCAGCGCAGCAGCGTCTCCTGCGCCGGGAGCCGGTAGAAGGTGTTGTTGATCTCGACCGCGCCCAGCCGCTCCGCGTAGTAGCGGAGCATGTCCTTCTCCTTCATCTTCTCGGGGTAGAAGGACCCGCGCCACTCCTTGTAGGCGTAGCCGCTCGTCCCGACGTGGATCCGCATCGCGCCTCCTCGGGCACGAGCATACCCGCTCGCGGGCCGAATGAGGGTAGACTCCGCGCTTCCCCCCGGAGGCCGTCCGATGGTGAAGAGACTCCCGCTGCTGGCCGCGCTCCTGCTGTTCGCGGCGCCGCCGCTGCGCGCCCAGGACGCGCCGGTCGCCTTCGTGGGCGCCCGCATCATCCCGATCGCCGGCCCGGAGATCCCGCGCGGCGTCCTCGTCGTGCAGAAGGGACGGGTCGTGGCGGTGGGCGCCGAGGGCGCGCTGGCCGTCCCCGCGGGGGCCACGCGCGTCGACGTCGCGGGCAAGGTGCTGATGCCCGGGCTGGTCGACACCCACAGCCACATCGGCAGCGTCGAGGGCGCGGACGCGAGCGCCCCGCTGCAACCGGACGTGCGCGCGCTCGACTCGATCGACGTGCGCGACGCGCGGCTCGCGAAGGCCCGGGCCGGCGGGATCACCACGGCCAACGTCATGCCCGGCTCGGGGCACCTGCTCTCCGGGCAGACGGTGTACCTCAAGCTGCGCCGGGGCGGCACGCTCGACGCGCTGCTGCTGCCCAACCCGCGGACGGGCCTGCTCGGCGGGCTCAAGATGGCGAACGGCACGAACCCGCGCCGCAAGCCCCCGTTTCCCGGCACGCGGGCCAAGTCGGCGGCGCTCGTGCGCGAGCAGTACGTCAAGGCGCAGGAATACCGGCAGAAGCTGAAGGACGCCGGGGACGACCCGAAGAAGCGGCCGGCGCGCGACCTGGGCCTCGAGGCGCTCGCGGAGGTGCTCGACGGCAAGCGCATGGTTCACCACCACACGCACCGGCACGATGACATCGTCACGGTGCTGCGGCTGGCGAAGGAGTTCGGTTTCCGGGTGACGCTGCACCACGTCAGCGAGGGCTGGAAGGTGGCCGACGAGATCGCGGCCGCCGGCGTCGCCTGCTCGATCATCATGGTCGACAGCCCGGGCGGCAAGCTCGAGGCGGCCGAGGTCGACTGGAAGACGGCCGTCGCGCTCGAGCGGGCCGGTGTCCTGGTGGCGTTCCACACCGACGACCCGATCACGGAGTCGCGCTTCCTGATGCGCTCGGCGGGGCTCGCGGTGCGGGCCGGCATGTCGCGCGAGAAGGCGCTCTTCGGGCTCACCCAGGCCGGCGCCCTCATCCTCGACCTCGCAGACCGCATCGGCTCGCTCGCGCCGGGCAAGGATGCCGACTTCGTCGTGCTCTCCGGCGACCCGCTCGACTACCGCACGCACGTGCTCGAGACCTGGGTCGAGGGCACGAAGGTCTTCGACCTCGCCCGGCCCGAGGACCGGCTCTACGCCGCCGGCGGCTTCGGCGCGGGCCACGACCAGCCCCCGGTCCCGCACCTGTGCGGCGACCTCGACGACGAGGAGCAGGGACGATGAGGCGCGCGACGAAGCTGCTGGCCCTTCCACTCCTCCTGGCCGGCGCTGCCCGCCCGGCCTCGGCGGCGCCAGGCGCCGCGCCGCCGCTCGCGGTGCACGGCGAGACCGTCTACACCATGGCCGGCGAGCCGATCCGAAACGGCGTCGTGCTGGTGCGCGACGGCCGCATCGAGAAGGTGGGCGTCTCCCTCGCCGTGCCGGCCGGCTACCGCGAGCTGCGCGCGCGCGTGGTGACGCCCGGGCTGGTCGACGCGCACAGCGTCGTCGGCCTCGCCGGCTACCTGAACCAGCCGCACGACCAGGACCAGCTCGAGCCCTCGTCGCCGATCCAGCCCGAGCTGCGGGCGATCGACGCCTATAACCCTCAGGAGCGGCTCGTCGAGTGGCTGCGCGGGTTCGGCGTCACGACCCTCCACACCGGCCACGGCCCGGGGGCGCTCGTCTCCGGCCAGACCCTGATCGCGAAGACGCGCGGCCGGGACGTCGACGCCGCCGTCGTCGTCCCGCTGGCGATGGTCGCCGCGACGCTCGGGGCGGGAGCCGAGGCGAAGGAGGACGGCAAGTCGCCCGGCACCCGGGCCAAGGCCGTCGCGCTGCTGCGCGCGGAGCTCGTCAAGGCCCAGGAGTACGCGCGCAAGCTGGAGACCGCGGAGAAGGGCAAGGAGCCGGAGCGCAGCCTGCGGCTGGAGGCGCTCGGCGCGCTGCTGCGGCGCGAGCGGCCGCTGCTGGTCACGGTGCAGCGCGCGAACGACATCCTGACCGCGCTGCGGCTGGCCGAGGAGTTCAAGCTGCGCCTGGTGCTCGACGGCGCGGCCGAGGCCTACCTGGTGGCGGACGAGATCCGCAGGGCGGGCGTGCCGGTGATCGTCCACCCGACGCTCGCGCGCGACTTCGGCGAGTCGGAGAACATGACCAAGGAGAACGCCGCGCTGCTGCGCAAGGCGGGCATCCTCGTCGCCGTGCAAAGCGGCTTCGAGGGCTACGTGCCGAAGACCCGCGTCGTGCTGTTCGAGGCGGCGGCCGCCGCGGCCTGGGGCCTCTCCTTCGACGAGGCTCTGCGCTCGATCACGATCGACGCGGCCCGGATCCTCGGCGTCGACGGGCGACTGGGCTCGCTCGAGCCCGGCAAGGACGGCGACCTCGCGCTCTACGACGGCGACCCCTTCGCCTGGACGTCCCACTGCACCGGGACCGTGATCGAGGGCGAGATCGTGAGCACGGGTCCGCGCTAGCCGTCGGGCCCGCCCGCACGGGCAAGCGCCGCTTTGGAGTACGCTCCTGCTGATAGCGAGGTGCTCGATGCTGCTCTTTGCCCTGCTGGCCGTCCTGGGGAGCGATGGCGCCGCGAGCGCTCCCCTGACCCGCTCCGTCACGATCGCCGTCTACACCAAGAAGCAGGCGCCGGTCGTGGACCTGAAGGCCGAGGAGCTTACGCTCAGCGAGAACGGGCGCCCGCGCAAGGTGCTCGACGTCACGCCCGACCAGCGCCCGCTCGACGTGGCGATCGTCGTGGACTCCGGAGCCACCGTCGCCCCGTCCTACCGCAGCGACCTCGTCCCGGCCACCGTCGACTTCTGGAAGGCGCTGCCGCAGGGGACGAACGTGGCCCTGTGGTCCACGGCGCCAGCCAAGATCATGGACTTCGGCGGAGACCTGGCCGGGGCCGAGACGAAGCTGCGCATGATCGCGGCCGCCGGCGGCAACTACGGCTTCGACTCGATGATCGACGCGTGCAAGGCGCTCGGCCAGCGCGGCGCGCCGCGCCGGGCCATCGTCTACGTGGGATCGGGCTCGCTGCAGTCGAGCCGCACGGGCACCATGGCGTTGATGCGGGCGGTCGGCGAGGCCCGCGTGACGCCGCTGGTCGTGCTCGTCCTGCCGAGCGCCCGGGGCGCCTTCGCCGGCGGGCCCTCCGGCGACGCGGTGCAGTCGTGGGACGTGCAGGACTACTTCGCTCAGATGGCCAAGGCCTACCAGGGCTCCTACGTCGAGGCGCTCTCGACGCTGGCCGTCGCGCAGTGGCTGAAGCAGGCCGCCGCGGACCTGAACGGCCAGTACCGCGTGCGCTTCGAGAGCGAGGCGGGCCCCGCCGGCGCCGTCAAGGTCGAGACGAAGCGCAAGGACGCGAAGCTGCGCGTCGGCCGGGTGGCCGAGGAAGTGCTGACGGCGAACTGAGCGCGGAGGCTAGGGCCGCTCGACGCGGCGCAGCGCCGCGGCGAGCGACGCGCGCCCGGCGTCGGGCGCCGTGCCGCCGGGGAGCGACTTCGTCTTCACGGCCTCGAGCGGGTCGAAGATCGTGTCGAGCCGCGCGGCGACCGCGGGCGAGAGGGCCGGCAGGCGCTCTGCCGCCGCGGCCTTCAGCCCTCGTCCCGACTTCTGGCCCTCGGCGACCAGCGAGCCGACGACGTGGTGCGCCTTGCGAAACGGCATCCCCTCGCGCGCCAGGGCCACCGCCAGGTTCGCTGCGATCATCTCCGGCTGGCTCGCGGCCGCGTGCATCGCCTCGCGCCGCAGGCCGAGGCCGCGCACGACGCCGGTCATCACGGCCACCGAGCCGAGCGCCGTGTCGGCGGCGTCGAAGACCGCTTCCTTGTCCTCCTGCAGGTCCTTCTGGTAGCCCGCCGGCAGACCCTTCAGCAGCGCCAGCAGGCGCACGAGGTCGCCGTCGACGCGCGCGGCCTTGCCGCGCACCAGCTCGAGCGCGTCGGGGTTCTTCTTCTGCGGCATCAGGCTCGAGCCGGTCGTGAAAGCCTCCGGCAGCGTGACGAAGCCGTACTCCGGCCCCGCGAAGTGGATGAGGTCCTCCGCCAGCCGGGCCAGGTGCGTCTGCAGCTGCGCGCAGCCGAAGACGAGCTCCACGGCGAAGTCGCGGTCCATCACGGCGTCGAGCGCGGCGGGGGAGACCGCGGCGAAGCCGAGGTCGCGCGCCATCGCCTCGCGGTCGAGCGGCAGCGCGGCCCCCGCGAGCGCGCCCGAGCCGAGCGGCAGCACGTCGGCGCGGACGCGGGCGTCGCGCAGGCGCTCGTGGTCGCGCACGAGGCCCCAGGCGTGGGCCGCCGCCCAGTGCCCGAAGGTGATCGGCTCGGCCGCGCGCGTGTGCGTGTAGCCCGGCATCACCGCGTCGGCGCCCGCCGTGCCCTGCTCCACGAGCGCCGCCACGAGCCCGGCGAGGCCCTCGCGCAGGCGGTCGATCGTCCCGCGCACGAACAGCCGCAGCGCGGTGACGGTCTGCTCGTTGCGGCTGCGCCCGAGGTGCGCCTGGCCGGCGAGCTCGCCGACGACCTCGCCCAGCCGCTCCTCCACGAAGGAGTGCACGTCCTCGACGTCCAGCTCCAGGTACTTCGGATCGGCGTGCACGCGCTCGAGCACGGCCTCGAGCCCGCGCTCGAGCGTCGCGGCCTCGTCGGCCCGGATCGCGTCGCAGCGGCCCAGCGCGCGCACCCACGCCCGCGAGGCGGCGAGCTCCTCGAGGATCAGCCGGCGGTCGAACGGGAACGACCGGTTGAACTCCCAGAACGCGGCGTCGGGGCTCGTCTCGTAGTTCCCGCCCCAGAGCTTCATGGTCACCTCGGCGTTCAGCTCCGGTAGTGCGCGTTGATGTCGACGTAGCCGCGCGAGAAGTCGGTCGTCCAGACCCAGCCCGAGGCCTCTCCCTCGTCCAGGCGGATCCGCAGGCGCTGGGGGTCCTCCAGAATCGCGGCCGCTGCGTGGTTCTGTTGGTACTCGCGCGGGGCGCCGCGGTCGGCCACGTGCACGTCGCCGATCCAGATCGAG
>JBGASI010000115.1:0-10313 GCA_044229815.1 Vicinamibacteria bacterium
CTGCTCCTCGCGCTCGCCCTGGCGCCTGGCGAACCACCGCCGCTCGTCACGCTGCTCGGGCGCGTGGTCGACGCGCAGACCCGCGAGCCGGTGGCCGGCGCGCGGGTCAGCGCCTCGGGCGGGCACGCGACGGTGGCGGGCGACGACGGGCGCTTCGGCCTCGCCCTCGAGCGCGGCCACGCCGTCCTGCGGGTCGCGGCCCCCGGCTACCGCAGCTTCGCCGTCAGCCTGGCAATCGGGGCGCGGCCCGCGGAGTTCGTGGTGCCGCTCGAGCGGGCGCCGCCCCGGCTCGAGGAGTCGCTGACCGTCCCCACCGAAGCGGCCGTCGCGGGCGCGCCGGCCCCCTTCCCGCTCGCCCGCAGCCACGACGCCGAGGAGCTGCGGGCGCTCGCGCCCGTGGCGGCCAGCGACCCGCTGCGCGCGGCGCAGGCGCTGCCCGGGGTAGCCGCCAACGACGAGTTTGGCGCGGGTTTCGCGGCGCGCGGCTCGGGTTTCCAGGCGGCGGGCGTCTACGTCGACGGGGTCCGGCTGAGCGCCCCGTTCCACACGATCCGCGACATCAACGACGGCTACACGCTCACCATCTTCAACGCCGACGTGCTGGAGTCGATGGCTCTCATCCCCGGCGGCGCGCCCGCCCGCTACGGGGACCGCCTCGGCGCGGTGCTGGCGGTGTCGACGCGGCCGGGCCGGCCCGATTTCCACGGCCGCGCGAGCGTGGGAGCCGCGGGCGCCTTCGCGACCCTCGAGGGCCCGCTCGGCCCGCGCGCGAGCTGGCTCGCCTCGGCACGACGCAGCTTCCTCGGCTACATCGTCGACCGCGTCGACGACTCGGCCCAACTCGCGCTCGGCTGGCGCGACTTGACGACGCGGCTGGACCTGCGGCCCCGTCCCGCGCAGCGGATCGCGCTGCTCGCTCTCCTGGGCCGGGCCCGCTACGAGAACACCGAGCCGCGGCCCGGCGCGCACGAGATGGAGTCGGCCGAGGCCGGCACGGACCTGCTGCACCTCGCGTGGCACGGCGGCTTCGGCGGGTCGCTCGCCGCGAGCGCGACCGCGTTCGCCCTGCGCGAGACCGCGGACAACCGCGACACGGACGGCTTCCAGCGCTTCGACTCGAGCGCGCGCCAGGCGGGGCTGCTGACCGACGCGGCCTGGCGGCGAGGCTCCTGGCGGCTGGAGGGCGGGTTCGAGGCGAGGCACACCCGGGAGCAGGTGCTGTCGCGACGCTTTGCGGCGCAGGCGCCCCGAGTGGTCGAGGACTACGACCACGGCGGCTGGCAGTGGGGCGGCTTCGCTCAGGCGAGCTGGGCGCGCCCCGGCGGCGGTCTGCTGCTGACCGCGGGCGGCCGGGTCGACCACCTCGGCGCGACGGCCGAGACCGTCTTCCTCCCGCGCGCGTCGCTCGAGCTGCGGCTCGACCGCAGGACGCGCCTGAGCGCCGGCTTCGGCGGCTACGCGCAGTTCCCCGACCTCGGGCGGCTGTACGGCGAGAGCGGCAACCCCGCCCTGGACGCGGAGCGCTCGCGCCACCTCGTGCTCGCGCTCGAGCGCGAGCTGGTCGGTCCGCTGCGGCTGCGGCTCGAGGCCTACGAGCAGCGCGAGAGCGGGCTCGTCTGGAACCGCGAACTCGAGTACCGGCTGGTGGCCGGGCAGGTGGTCGCCCCGGGTGCGGACGCGCGGCTGCGCAACGACCTCTCCGGGCCTTCCCGAGGGATCGAGCTCACGCTGGCGGCGACGCGGGCGGGGCCGTTCTCGGGTTTCGCCTCGTACGCGCTGGCCCACGCCCGGCGCGAGGACGGCGCGGGCCCGGCCTTCGACAGCGACTTCGACCAGCGGCACACGGTGACGGCCTTCGTGCGCGCGAACGCCGGCCACGGGGCCGCGCTGTCGACGGCGTTCCGCTACGGCAGCGGCTTCCCCTTCCCCGGCTTCCTGCGCGGCACGCGCGACGCCGTCTTCGTCGCGGAGCGGCGCAACGGCTTCGGGCCCGCGGCCTACGCGCGCTGGGACCTGCGCGGCGAGAAACGCTTCGCCTGGCGCCGGCTGGGGCTGTCTCTCTACGTGGAGGTGGCGAACCTGCTCGACCGGGAGAACGAGCGCTTCAACGAGATCCGGCGCGTGGACCGGGCCACGGGCGCCGTCGAGCTCGACCGCGACACGATGCTGCCGCTCATCCCCTTCTTCGGCCTCAGCCTGGAGTTCTGACCGCCCGGCTCGCCCTTCCGCGGCGCCGCTCAGGCCTGGGGTGCCGTCTTCGCCTGGCGCTCCTCGGCGATCAGTACCCGGCGCAGGTACTTGCCGACCATCGACTTCGGCAGCGTGTCGCGGATCTCGACCTGGCGCGGGACCTTGAACGGGGCGAGGTGCAGCCGGCAGAAGTCGATGATCTCCTCGGCCGACAGCGCCTCGCCGGGCCGCAGCACCACGAAGGCCTTCACCGTCTCGCCGCGGTAGGGATCCGGCACGCCGGCGACGCAGGCCTCGGCGATCCCGGGGTGCATGAAGAGCACCTCCTCCACCTCCCGGGGCAGGACCTTGAAGCCGGAGGCGTCGATCATGTCCTTGCGACGGTCGACGACGTAGAAGAAGCCGTCGGCGTCCACGTGGCCGATGTCCCCGGTGAGCAACCAGCCGTCGCGCAGGACCTCGGCCGTCTCGTCGGGTCGCTGCCAGTAACCGAGCATCACCTGCGGGCCGCGCAGCTCGAGCTCCCCGTCGTGGCCGGGCGGCAGCGGCTCGCCGGTCTCGAGGTCCACGATGCGCGAATCGGTGTCGGGCAGCGGCAGCCCGATGCTGCCGGGGCGCCGCTCGCCGAACAGCGGCGTGCAGTGCGTGAACGGCGAGGCCTCGGTCAGGCCGTAGCCCTCGACCAGCCGCCCGGCGGTGTGCCGCTCGAACGTCTCGCTCACCTCGCGCGACAGGGGCGCGGCCCCGCTGAGGCACAGCGCGCCGGTGCGCAGGTCGTACTGCGCGACGCGCGGGTGCGCGTTGAGCGCGGCGTAGAGCGTCGGCACGCCCGGGAAGAGCGTGACCCGGAAGCGCTGCATCGCCGCGAGCACGATCTCGACCGGCGTGGGCCGCAGCAGCAGGACGATCTCGGCGGCGGCCGCGACGCCGAACAGCAGCACCGAGGTGAAGCCGTAGACGTGGAAGAGCGGCAGCGCCGCCAGGAAGACCTCGCGGCCCTCGCGCGCGCGGGGGAACCAGGCGGCCGCCTGCAGGCTGTTCGCCACCAGGTTGCGGTGGCTGAGCATCGCGGCCTTCGGCGTGCCCGTGGTGCCGCCCGTGTACTGCAGGAGGGCGATGTCGTCCGGCCGCAGGTCGGCGCCGGGCGGCTCCGGGTCGTGGCGGGCGAGCAGCGCGGGGAAGCGGTGGACGTCGCTCGCCACCGGCACGCGCACGCGCTCGCCGCGCCAGCGCTGCGCCAGCCGCACCAGCAACCGTACCGGTAGCGGCAGGGCCTCGGTCCAGTCGACGACGATCACACGCAGCACCCGCGTCGCGGCGTGGATCTCGCGCAGCCGCGGCAGCAGCTCGGCGAGGATGACCACGGTCTCGCAGCCGGCGTCGTCGAGCTGCTCGCGCAGCTCGCGCGCGACGTAGGTGGGGTTCGTGTTGACCACGATCGCCCCGAGCCGCAGCGCCCCGTAGAGCGCGATCACGTACTGCGGGCAGTTCGGCAGCACCAGCGCGACGCGGTCGCCCTTGCGCACGCCGAGCCGGAAGAGCGCCGTCGCGAAGCGGCGGGACTGCTCGGCCAGCTGAGCGTAGGTCGTCTGCGGCGCGGGGAGCCGGCGGTCCGGGAAGAAGCGCAGCGCGACCTTCTGCGGGAAGCGTTCGGCCGTGCGGTCGAGGATCTCGGGCAGCGTCGTCTGCGGATAGACGAGCGAGCGCGGAACGCCCTCCTCGTAGAAGCGGAACCAGGGCTGCTCGGGCATGCTGCGAGGATGCTACGCCGGCCGGGCGGCGCTGTCATGCACGGTGGCGCCCGGGCGGGCTCGGTTTTCGGACACGGCGTCCACGTCGGTCCGATGCGAACGGCAGGAGACCGGACAGCGCGGCAGCAGAGCGGCCAGCCCACCCGCGCAAGTCGCTGAAACCACGTGAGAGCGGGCTGGCACTCCTCTTGCGAATACGTGGGGTGCGGCCCCGGAGGGCGCCGCGAAGGGCCGAAGGACGTGGGCCGATCGGTGCGGCTGGAGGGAGCCGCGCCGGTCGGGGCGTCCAAAGGCAACGGCGCCCTCCGGCCGCTCCGCTGGCGCGAAGGCAGGACGGCCAGCGGGCCGGGATCCGGAGCGGCGCCGCAGCCGCGGGAGGGCGCGCATGGTGTTTCGGGTCGAGATGGACGGCGAGTCGATCGCCTGCTCTTCCGCGCGCTGCGTCAGCCGGTTGCTCAAGCAGGGCTGGACGCTGTCGGATCCGGCGCAGCGGCGGGCGCTGGAGGAGCTGCTGGCGGCGGAAGCGGAACCGGAGTACGCCACGCCGCTGAGTCTGCACGCCGCCGCGGCGGCGCGCTGAGCCCGGCGCGGTCTTTCCCCGTCAGCGCGGCGTCGGAGCCGAGAGGAACAGCGCGAGTTCCGCGATCGCAGGGCAGGCGCGGGAGCGCACGACGCGCAAGCGCACGCGCGAGGCGGTCACCGGCTCGAAGCGCAGGATGCGCCGGGGTCCGATCGTCGTTCCCTCGGCGAGCGTCTTCCAGCCGCCCGGCAGCTCCGCGTCGAGGGCCCAGGCCTCGACGCGCTGGCCGAGCGCGATCGCCTCGCGCAACCGGACCTGGTCGAAGCGCGCCGAGGCCGCGAGGCGCAGCTCCAGGGCCCCCGCGGTGACGGCGTCGTCGGTCGCCCAGTAGCTCGAGGGGTCCCCGTCGACGGCCCGCTCGGCGGCGAAGCGGGGCGCCGCGCCGCGCACGGAGCTGGCACTCGCCCGCGCGCCCCGGGCCAGGTCCCGCGCGAAGGTCTCGGCGATGAAGCGGCTCAGGCCGCGCAGGCTCAGAACGTCTGCCTCGTGGAAGAGCCCGCGCCGGTCGGGGGGGACGTTGAGCAGCAGGCTGGAGCTGCGCCCGACCGACGAGTAGTAGATCTCGACGAGCTGCGCGACGCTCTTGACCTGGGCGTCCTCCGCCGCGTGGTAGAACCACCCCGGGCGGATCGAGACGTCGACCTCCGGCGGCACCCAGTCGGCGCCGTCGGGCCGCCCGGCGGCGAGCGCCGGGTAGTCGGCGAAGCCCGGGAAGAGCCGGGCGCGATCGAGCGTCATCCACACCGTCTCGAAACCGAGACCCTTCTCGTTGCCGACCCAGCGCACGTCGGGGCCGGCGTCGGAGAACATCACGGCCTGCGGCTGGAGTTCGCGCACCAGGCCCCAGGTCGCCGGCCAGTCGTAGTAGCTCGCGGCGTCGATGCGGCGCGTCTCCCGGGCGCCGCCGTAGTAACCGTCGCCGCCGTTGGCGCCGTCGAACCAGACCTCGAACAGCGGGCCGTACTGCGTCAGCAGCTCGCGCAACTGCGCACGGTAGTAGTCGAGGTAGACCGGCCGGCCGTAGCTCGCGTGGTTGCGGTCCCAGGGCGAGAGGTAGACGCCGAACTCGATGCCCTCCGCGCGGCAGGCGTCGGCCAGCTCGCGCACGACGTCGCCGCGCCCTTCGCGCCAGCGGCTGCCGGCCACCGAGTGGTCGGTCTGCCGGCTGGGCCACAGGCAGAAGCCGTCGTGGTGCTTCGCGGTCAGGATCAGGCCGGACATGCCCGCCTCGCGGGCCACGCGCGCCCACTGCCGTGCATCGAGCGCGCTCGGGGCGAAGACCTCGGGGCTCTCGTCGCCCGTGCCCCACTCGCGGTCGGTGAAGGTGTTCACAGTGAAGTGCACGAAGCCGTAGTAGGGCCGCTCCAGCCGCGCGAGCTGGCGGGGGCTCGGTGTCGCCCCGAGCGGCGCGGGGGGTTCCGCCACCACCTCGGGACGGGCGGCGAGCAGGGCGGCCGAGGCGACGAGCACGGCGCAGGACGCGAGCGTGCGGCGGGACAAGGGGCGCATGGCAACCTCGCTACGACGCCTACTCTACCCGGCCGCGCCGCCCGCCGCGCGCCGCAGCCCGGCTAGACGGCGACCGTCGCCGCGGTCCAGTCCTGCGCCTGCTGGTCCGAACGCAGCAGGCGGTCCAGGTCGACGAACACGCTGTCCCCGTGGCGGCGCAGCGGGAAGCGGTCCATGTTGCGGGTGGCGCGGCCCTCCACGAACGCGCCGTCCGGGCGGTACTTGGACTCGTGGCGCGGGCACTGGAAGCGCAGGTCCTGCTGGCGCCAGCGCAGCGCGGTGTTCTCGTGCGGGCAGGCGAGGTTGAAGGCGTAGACGTGCTGCTGGAAGCGCACCAGGATCACCTGCGCCTCGCGGTCGATCGTCACGCCGTCCGTCTGCGGCAGCGGGTACTGGCGCTCGGAAGCTCCGGCCGCGGCGCCGGCGGCCTCGACCACCGGCAGCATCCCGTCGCGGTCGCTCGTGAGCGCGACGCCGGCCATCGCGGCGAGCGCGGCGGCGGAGATGCGCCCGAGCGCGCCGCGGCGCGACACAGCGCCGGAGCAGCCGGGGCAGCCCGGCCGGGCGGCGACCCCGGGGGTTTCGTTTCTGTCGTCCTTCATCGGCATCCCTTCAGGCGGCAACCGTGAGCCAGGCGCCCACGTAGAGGATCAGCAGCCAGAGCACGAGGCTCGCGGCGGAGGTGAAGTGCAGCCAGCTCCAGCCGCCGCCACCCTGCGCGCGCCGCTCGGCCGCCAGCAGCCCCGCGCCGTTGGCGAGCAGCAGGCCGACGAGCGCCAGCTTCGACCAGTACAGCTTCGACGCAAAGAACGTCGTGGTGTCGGCCGCGGTGAGCAGCGCTCCGGTCAGCACGACGACGGCCAGCGCCGGCACGACGACGCGGTGCGACGCGTCGAGTGTCGCCAGGGCCTCCAGGCGCTCGCCCTGCGGCCGCCGCCGGGTCGCGAGCAGCCGGCGGTCGACGGCGAGCGCCGTGCCGCCGCCCACGATGAGCCCTGCGAGGTGGAGGTAGCGCACGGTCACCGAGACGAACTGGTGGTCCCCGTACAGGCCGGCCCAACCGCTGACGGCGCGCTCGACGATCTCGGGCAGCATGTTTCCTGGCGCCTCAGTGGATGAGCATGATCAGGTAGGACAGCGTGGCGACCCCCATCGAGGAGAGCGCGATCTTGCGGTGCGTCGAGCGACTGACGCCGCCGCTCTCGCCGAAACCGAACTCGTTCTCAGGCGCGAGCGCGCCGGTGGCGGCGAAGCCGGCGTCGGCCAGCAGCATCAAGATGCTGTGCACCACGACCTTGGTCTTCCGGTTGGGGTCCTTGCGGCCCTCGATCAGATTCCACACACCGGTGATCGTGTTGGCGCCGAAGAGCACGCCCGTGCCGGCCGCAAGCGCGGTGTGGGCCGAGCGGGTGCCGTCGGAACCGCTTCCGTCGTAGAGCTTCTGGCCGACGATGAACTGCGCCGCGAACAGCGGGACGGTCGCGTAGCTCGCGTACTTGTGGATCTTCAGTCGCGTCTGGTAGCCGTCGCTGTACTCGAACGCCATCGGTCGGCGCGTGGCGGCCTGCCCCTCGGCCGCCGGCACGGCGGCGTCGGCGGCGCTGGCGGCGAGCGACGGCCCGGCCGCGGGTCCCGACTCGGGCGCGTCGGCCGGTAGCACGCACGGATCGACCGCCGTCGCGATGCCGCTCGCGGCCTCGCCGTCGACCACGAACGCGCCGGGCGCCGCACCCGGCGAGGCCGCGCTCGCCAGGCAGGGAGCGAGAAGCAGCGCGAGTCCGAGCACTCCGTGAGTCCAGCGGGTCCGTTCCATTGAGTTAGCCCCCCGTAGCAGCGACGGCGTTGATGACGCGGCCATCGTCCGGTCGGTCGGATCTTAGTCGCTGGGGGCAGGGTGCTGTTGTCAACTTTGTAGCGCTTCGTGTCGTTCGACGCCTCGATTTCGTCAAGAATGTGAGGCGGTCGTCGACGGGCGGGTGGGGGTGAGATGAGGGAGCGCGGTCGGGCGCCGGAGGGACGCTACCGCTGGGTGATCTGCGCGCTGCTGTTCCTCGCGACGACGGTCAACTACGTGGACCGGGCCGTCCTCGGTGTGCTCAAGCCCCTGCTCGACGCGGACCTCGGCTGGTCGCAGAGCGACTACGGCTGGGTGGTGATCGCGTTCCAGGGGGCCTACGCGATCGGCTACGTGGCCGCCGGAGGACTGGTCGACCGCCTCGGTGCGCGTGCCGGCTTCGCGCTGGCCGTCTCCGGCTGGGGCCTCGCCGCGATGGCGCACGCCGCCGTGCGCTCGGTCGCCGGCTTCGGCGTGGTGCGCGCCGCGCTCGGCCTCGCCGAGGGTGGCGGTTTTCCCGCCGCGATCAAGGCGATCACGGAGTGGTTCCCGCGCGAGGAGCGCGCGCTCGCCACGGGCCTGTTCAACTCGGGCAGCAACGCCGGGGCGATCCTCTGCCCGCTGCTGGTGCCCTGGCTGGCCGCGCGCTGGGGCTGGCCCGGGGCCTTCCTGGCCACGGGAGCGCTCGCGTTCGCCTGGCTGGCGGCCTGGCTCGCCCTGTATCGCCCCCCGGAACGCCACCCGCGGGTCTCGCCAGGGGAGCTGGCCTGGATCCGCAAGGATCCGCCCGAGCCCGCCAGCCCCGTGCGCTGGCGCAGCCTGCTGCGTCGGCGGCAGACCTGGGCGTTCATGGCGGGCATGGCCGCGTCCTCGCCGGTGTGGTGGTTCTACATCTACTGGGCGCCCGACTTCCTGAAGCACCGCTTCTCGCTGTCGCTCGCCGACATGAGCCTGCCGCTGACGGTCGTCTTCCTGGTCTCGAGCTTCGGGGGGATCGCCGGAGGCTGGCTCTCCTCGACGCTGCTGCGGCGGGGAGCGTCCGTGAACGTGGCACGCAAGACGGCGCTGCTCGCCTGCGCGCTCGCCGTGCTGCCCGTCTACTTCACCCCGCGCGTCTCCAGCCTGTGGCTGGCGGTCGGTCTCGTGGCGCTGGCCGCCTCGGCCCACTGCGGTTACGCGGCGAACCTCTTCACGCTGGTGAGCGACACCTGCCCGCGGCCCGTGGTCAGCTCGGTGGTGGGCCTGGGCGGCATGGCGGGCGCTCTCGCGGGCATGGCCTTCGCCCGCCTCGTCTCGCGGTTGCTCGACCTCAGCGGGAACGACTACGACGTCCCGTTCGCGGTGGCGGCCTTCTCGTACCTGGTCGCGCTCGGGGTCATCCACGCCCTGCTGCCGCGGCTCGAGCCGATGGGCACGGCGGCCGGGGAGCCGGCGTGAGCGCACGAAGGAGCCGAACGTGACGATGACCAGCCGCGAGCGCGTGCGACTCGCGCTCGACCACCAGGAGCCCGACCGCGTGCCGATCGACTTCGGGGCGAGTCGCACCAGCGGCATCGCCGCCGTCGCCTACCGACGGCTCGTCGAGCACCTCGGCCTGCGCGAGGAGGTGCGCGTCTACGACGTGAAACAGCAGCTCGCGGCGCCCTCGCTGGCGGCCGTCGAGCGGATGGGCGGCGACGTGGTCCAGGTGACGCGCCTGGGGCCCACGACCGGCATGCCGTTCCTGGCGATCGACGAGTGGAAGCCGGGCAGCCTGAGCGACGGCTCGCCGGCCCTGCTGCCGGCCGCCTACGAGCCGCTGACGCTCCCGGACGGCACGCTCGAGCTGCGCCGCGACGGCGTGCTCTATGCCCGGCGCACGCCGTCCTCGCTCTACTTCGACGTCTGTCCGTGCCCGCTGGCCACGGCGGAGACCGAGGCCGACGTCGAAGCCTACGTCTGGCCGGACGCGTGGAGCCAGCGCGAGGAGACGTGGCTGCGCGGCAACGTCGAGGCGCTGTGGCGCGGCACGGACAAGGCGCTGTTCGCCGGGCTGCCGATGCTGTGCTCGTCCTTCTTCGAGATCGGCACGGTGCTGTTCGGCTTCGAGCGCTTCCTGGAGAACCTGCTGCTGCGCCGGGAGATGATGGAACGCTGGCTCGACCTGAAGCTCGTCCACGACTGCGCGATCCTCGAGCCCTTCCTGGCCGTCGTCGGGCCCTACGTGGAGGCCGTGCAGACGAGCGACGACTTCGGCGCGCAGGACTCCCTGCTCGTGCGGCCGGCGCTCTACCGCGAGCTGTTCAAGCCGCGCCAGGCGAAGTGGATCGAGTTCGTCAAGGCGCGCACGCGGGCCAAGGTGTTCCTGCACTGCGACGGGGCCGTGGCGCCGATCGTGCCCGACTTCGTCGAGATCGGGGTCGACGCGCTCAACCCGCTGCAGGCCTCGGCGCGCGGCATGGATCCCGGA
>JBGASI010000116.1:0-10304 GCA_044229815.1 Vicinamibacteria bacterium
CGCGGTCCTCGTCTCCGCGAACCGGGATCGGAGCGAAATCGCGAAGAACCGCCGGCCGACCCTCGCCGTGCCGGGCGCGCCCGAGCGCCTGCTGGCGGCGCTCGCCGGCCGCCTTGCGCCGCGGCCCGAGTGGCGTGACTGGCTCCTGGCGCTGCGCGCCAGGGACGCCGCCCGCGACACGGAGATCGCGCGGCAGGCCGAGGCCGCCGCCGAGGGCGGGCTCAACCCGATCGCGCTGTGCCAGGCAATCGAGGGCGCGCTCAGCCGCGACAGCGTCGTCGTGGCCGACGGCGGCGACTTCGTCGCGACCGCCTCCTACGTGCTGCGGCCCCGCTCGCCGCTCTCGTGGCTGGACCCCGGCCCCTTCGGCACGCTCGGCGTCGGCGCCGGCTTCGCCCTGGGCGCGAAGCTGGTCCGGCCGGAGGCCGACGTCTGGATCCTCTATGGCGACGGCTCCGTGGGTTACAGCCTCGTCGAGGCCGATACGTTCGCGCGCCACGGCCTCGGGGTGATCGCGGTCGTCGGCAACGATGCCGGCTGGACGCAGATCGCGCGCGAGCAGGTCGAGGTGCTGAAGGACGACGTCGGCACCGTCCTCGCGCCGACCGACTACGAGCGCGCGGCCGAGGGCCTCGGCGCCCGCGGCCTGTGCCTCGAGCCGGGGGCGTCGCCCGAGGCCGTCCTCGGCCGCGCCCTTGCGGCGGCGCGCGGCGGCCAGCCGGCGTACGTCAACGCGCGGATCGGCCGCACCGACTTTCGCAAGGGCTCGCTCTCGATGTGAGGCGCTCGGCATGGTGACGACGGGACCGTGGCTGCTGTACGGGGCGAACGGCTACACCGGGGCGCTCATCGCGCGCCTCGCCGCCGAGCGGGGACACCGCCCGGTCCTGGCGGGCCGCCGTGCCGGCGCCATCTGCGAGCTCGCGGACACGCTCGGCCTCGAGCGGCGCCTCTTCGCCCTCGACGACCCGCAACGGCTCGACGCGGCGCTCGAAGGGATGACGGCCGTCCTGCACTGCGCGGGCCCCTTCTCGCGCACCGCGCGGCCCATGGCCGAGGCCTGCGTGCGCACCCGCACCCATTACCTCGACATCACGGGCGAGGTCGAGGTCTTCGAGGCGTTGGCCGCCTGCGACGCGCAGGCCCGCGAGCGGGGCGTGATGCTGCTGCCCGGCTGCGGCTTCGACGTCGTGCCCTCGGACTGCCTCGCGGCGCACCTGCACCGGCGCCAGCCATCCGCGGTTCAGCTTGCGCTCGCCTACGCCTCGGCTGGGCGGCTCTCGCGCGGCACGGCCCTGACCGCGCTCGAGGGGCTCGGCCAGCCCGGGCTCGTGCGGCGGGGAGGCGTCCTGACGCCGGTGCCCTCCGGCCAGCTGCGTCGCCGCATCGACTTCGGCGAGGGTCCGCGTCTCGCGCTCGGCATCCCGCTCGGGGACCTGGCCACGGCCTGGCGCTCGACCGGCATCCCGGACATCGAGCTCTATCTCGCGGCCTCGCTCCCGCTGCGCGCGCTCGCCTCCGCGGGCCGCTGGCTGGGCCCGGCTCTTGGCTCGCCGACCGTAAAGGGCCTTCTCGCGCGCCGCGTGCGCGCGGGCCAGCCGGGGCCGAGCGACGACGAGCGCGCGCGGGGCCGCGCCTTCGTCTGGGGCGAGGCGAAGGACGCGGGCGGCCGCCGCGTCGAGGCCCGGCTCGAGACCCCGGACGGCTACACGTTCACCGCCCGCGCCGCGCTCGCGATCGTCGAGCGCGTCCTGGCCGGCGACGCGAAGGCGGGCTACGCCACGCCAGCCCTCGCCTACGGCGCCGACTTCGTCCTCGGGATCGAGGGCGTCAGGCGCTTCGACGTCGCCTGACGCCGGCCGCGCCGCCCCTATACTCCCGTCGCACCGATGCTGCCCCTCGCCCTTGTTGCACCCCTCGCCGCCGCCCTCGCGCTCGCCGAGCGCCCGTTCGTCCTCGAGCAGCCCGCGGAGGTCGTCGTCGCCGTCTCGGCCCGCTGCCCGAGTTGCGACTGGGGACGGCGCGGCCACGAGGCCGCAGCGCTCGAGCTGCGCGTCGACGGCGTCTATTCGCAGCACCTCTTTCTCTCGCGGGGGGATCGCCTTGCCACCTACCCCGTGGCTCTCGGGCGGCTAGGGTCCGGGCCGCACCGGATCGAGGTCCTGCTCGACCCGCGCCGCTCGGCGCGGCACGCGCGTGCGGCGGAGGTGCGCGAGATCGCCGTCTCGTCGTTCGACCCGACGACGCGCGAAGGCCGAGCGCTCGCGCACGCGCCCGTGCTCGAGGCCCGGCCCAACTCGGTCGGGCGCTTCACGGACCTCCCGCTCGTGACGTGGGTCGAGACCGAGAGCGAGGCCACGGGCTCGACGCGCCTGCGCTACTCCGTGATCTTCAGCACCGAGGACGGCGGCACGCCGGCCGACCGCCTCATGGCCACCTGGGGCCGACTCACGGACATCGAGTACGTCTACGGTGTCGAGCTCGACGCTGCCGGCCGCCTGCAGCGCGCGCAGTACCAGGGCCCGAAGCACCGCCTGCTGCCCTTCGCGGGCCGCCGCGAGGCCGACCACCCCGTCCTGTACGTCACGACCGACAACAACATGGTGAGCGACCGCGGCAAGACGACGCTGCGCCTGGCGCCCGTACCGATGCCCTTCGACCTGAAGGGCGTCTCGCGCGAAGCCGTGATGGACGCCGCCCCCTGGACCTACGCCGTGAGCGCCGCCGAGGCGCGCCGGGAGGGCCGCGTCGATCCGCGCGCGCGTCCGGGCTCGAAGCGCGTGCCCGACCCGCGGCAGTTCGTGACCGTGGAAGCGTGCGCGGCCACGGAAGACGCCACGATCGCCTTCTCCGTCGGCGTGCGCGGCGCGGGTGGGGAACTGCGCTGGTTCGATTCCGACGGCGGCCTTCCCGAATTCCGGATCGGCCGCAGCGCCACGGAGTTCCCGAACGGCTGCTTCCGCGGCGCGGTCGCGCTGCCCGCGGAGCCCGTCCCCTCGCCGATCGCCGCGCTGCGCTTCCGGGCCTACACCCGGCATCCCGGAGAGGACGAGCCCGCGCTGCAGCCCGGCGCCGGCCGCGCCCGGCTGCTCGCCGTCAACCGGGTCTTCCGGCTCGGACCCAGCGACGAGCCGGGAGAAAGCCTCTTCTCCTGGCGCGGCGACCGGGCGCTGGCGCCCGAGGGCCCGGCCGCCGAGTTGCGCCTGCCCTGAGGCCCGCTTGACGACCGGCGGTCCGCGGAATAGTGTCCGGGGCCGCCCTTTCGGCAGAGGACATCATGGGTCTCTATTTCGGAATCTTCCTGGTGACGCTCTCGGGCCTGATGTTCGAGATCGGCCTGACGCGCATCTTCTCGGCCACCATCTGGTACCACTACGCCTTCGTCGCGATCTCGGTCGCGCTGCTCGGCTGGGGACTCGGTGGCTTCGCCCTGCATCTCGTCCGCGGCCGGATCGCCTTCTCGCGCGAGCGGGTGGCGCTGCTGACGCTCCTCTACGGGCTGTCGATCCCGCTCGCGCTGTGGCTGATCGTGCGCGTGCCGTTCAAGCCCGACCTGCTGCCCTTCTACTTCGCCGTCTCGCTGCTGCCGTTCCTGCTCGCCGGGATGGCCCTGTCGATGCTGTTCGCGCTCGAGCGCGAGAACGCCGGCCGCCTGTACTTCGCGGACCTGCTCGGCGCCTCGCTCGGCGCCCTCAGCGTCACCTTCCTGCTGTCGTGGCTCGGCGGCGAGAACGCGGTGCTGCTCGTCTCGCTCGCCCCCGTGGCCGCGGCCGCCGCCTTCTCGCGCCGCTTCCGCCTGCACGCGGCCATCGCCGGGCTCGCGATCCTGGTCGGCCTGCTGGCCAACTTCCAGGCCGGCATCTTCAACATCCGCAGCGCGCCGACGAAGGGCCTCTACCGGCACATGGCCGCCACGCCCGGCTCGAAGCTCGCGCTGACCGGCTGGAACGCCTACTCGCGCATCGACGCGGTGACCGGCTTCGAGTCACCCTACCTCGCCCGCCTCTACATCGACTCGGACGCCTGGACGAACGTGCTCGAGTGGGACGGGAAGCTCGAGAGCGTCGCCGCGATGAAGAACTGGTACCGCGCGATCCCGTTCAAGGTGGCGCCGGAGCACGCCAGGACGCTGATCATCGGTCCGGGCGGCGGCTCCGACGTGCTCGTGGCGCTGGCGGCCGGCTCCGAGAAGGTCACCGCGGTCGAGATGAACCCGCTGATGCTGCGCTTCGCCCGCAGCTTCGGGGCCCGCGCCGGGAACCTCTACGATCACCCCCAGGTCGAGGCCATCCTCTCCGAGGGCCGCACCTTCATCCGCCGCAGCGACCGCCGCTTCGACGTGATCCTGATGGGGTTCGTCGACTCCTGGGCCGCCGTGGCCTCGGGCGGGCTCTCGCTCTCGGAGAACCACCTCTACACGGTCGAGGCCTTCCAGGCCTACTCCGACCACCTCACCCCCGACGGGGAGATCGCGATCCTGCGCTGGGACGTCGACATCCCGCGTCTCGTCTCGAACGCCGTCGCCATGCTCGGCGCGGAGGAGGCCGGCAAGCGGGTGGCGGTGCTGCTCGAGACGCGCCAGGGCGACCGCGAGGACCCGCCGCAGATGATCTTCATCCTGAAGAAGCGGCCGTTCACCCCGGAAGAGGCCCACCTGCTGGCGACGCACCCGGGCGTCGTCCCGGTGATCGTGCCGGGGGAGCACGTCGACGAGCCCTACGCCTCCCTGTTCGGCGGCCGCACCAGCTTCGCCCAGTACGTCGACCAGGCCCGGCTGCGCGTCGACCCGGTCTTCGACGACCGCCCCTTCTTCTTCGCGCGGCAGAAGCCCTGGGGCCTGCCCGACCGCATGCGCGCGCAGCTGCTCTACATGCTGCTGCCGATCCTCGGCCTGTCGCTGCTGTTCCTGCTGTTCGGCAAGCCGAAGGGCGAGCGCGTCGTGCCCTACGCCGGCTCGATCGCCTACTTCGCCTGCCTCGGCGTCGGCTTCATCGCGGTCGAGCTGGCGTTCCTCCAGCACCTGACCCTGCTGCTCGGGCACCCGATCTTCACGCTCTCGATCCTGCTCTTCACCTTGCTCGCCTCGGGCGGGCTCGGCAGCGCCTACGGTGGCCGGCCGCGCCTGCGCAACGTCTGCCTGTCCGTAGCCGCCCTGGCGGCGGTCTACGCGCTGGCGTTGCCGCGCGTCGTGCCCGCGCTGCTGCCGCTGCCGCTCGTCGCGCGTATCGTGATCGCGGTCGTCCTGGTGGCTCCCCTCGGCTTCCTGATGGGGATGCCCTTCCCGCGCGGCCTCGCGTCGACCGGCCAGGGACCGTACCCGGCGCCGCCCTTCTACTGGGGCCTCAACGGCATCTTCTCGGTGCTCGGCTCGGTCGCCACGATGATCGCGGCGGTCGTCTTCGGCTTCACCGCGGCCATGCTGGGCGGAGCGGCCTTCTACCTGCTCGCCGCCGCGGCCTCTGGCGCGATCCAGCCGCCGGCCCGGGCGGAGTAACACCCGCGCCCGGCGCCGGCGTCAGAGCTTTCGCAGCACCTTCGGGCCGAGGAAGAACACGAGCGCTCCGCCGGCCGCGAGCGGACCGGGCAGGTCCACGAGGGCCGCGCCGCCCTTCTTGAACTCGAGCCGCTCGTCGTGCCCCGCGCCCAGGAGTCGCGCGAGGAGCGCCGAGAGGTAAGGCTCGTGGCCCACCACGGCCACGGTCGCCTCGCGCGGGTGGCGATCGAGCACGGCGGCCTGCGCTTCGAAACTGCCGCCGGCGAGCGCCGCGCACTCGCGCGGCTCCACGTGCTGCCAGGTCGCGGCCAGGATCGCGGCCGTCTGCCGCGCGCGCAGCCAGGGGCTCGTCAGCAGCGCGTCCGGGCGCTCGACCAGCCGGCCGATCCCGTTGGCGCACTCGCCGAACCGCTGCTGGCCCTCGGGCGTCAGGGGGCGATCCTCGTCGGCGATACCCGGCGTGCCACGCGGGACCGCGATGGCGTGGCGGACGATCAGCAGGCGCATGGTCTCAGTCTCCCGTGGACGTCGGCGGGCCCAGTCGGCGCCGGCGCGCCCCGCGCTTCATCGCCTCGAGCGCCCGCAGGGCGAGGTCCGCCGGGCGCTGCTCCACGAGCGCCGCGTGGAGCCGGCGCTGCTCCGCCCTGAAGAACAGCCGCTCGCGCCGCGCCGCGCGGGCCAGCAGCGGGTTTCCGCGGGCGGCCGCGGTCCTGGCCTGCTCCTCGAACCACCGCTCGAGCAGGTGGTGGTCGTGAAGAATCCCGATCCCGTCCTGCAGGCGCTTCCACAGCGCGGGTGCCCGGGAGTCCTCGCCGGCGAGGGCGTCCTCGATCTCGGCGGCATAGCGCAGCCGCCGCACGCGGCGGCGCAGGGCGTGCAGCGGCTCCGGGTCGAAGCGGGCGCCGATCTGGCTGAAGCCGCGCAGCAGTTCCGCGCCCTCGTGCTCGCGCACTTCCACGATCCGCGAGTACACGGTCGCGGTGTCCGTCGGGCCCGGCGCCAGCAACCGGCGCAGGTTGCGGCGCAGGCCGTCCACGTCCAGGTCCAGGATCGTCTCCGCCACCGTAGCCCGCGAGCGCGCGCGCGCCTGGCGCAGCCGGCTGAGCAGCGAGCGCTGCTCGGCCGTCGTGGTGGCGAGCGCGCTGAGGCGGTCGTCCAGCAGTCCCACCAGCACGTCGTGGTCCCGCCTCGCCCCGACCGCTCGCGTGATCTGGCGCAGCACCTTGAGCGCGCGCGCCGCCCGGCGTCCGTGGCCCTTGCGCGCGAGCAAAGGCAGCGCCACGCGCAGCCGCCGGCTGGCCACGCGCACCTGGTGGACCGCGACTTCCTCTCCGCCGAGGGCGCCGGGGAGCTCGCGAAACACGCGTCGGGAGCTCTCCTCGAGCAGGAGCCGGGTCCGGTCGGGCGGGTGGCGGGGAGGGGTCACGGCCGTGTCACCGGCAACGGGTAAAGGTAACACGCCCCCCGGGATCGGCTCCGGGGCGCTTCTGCGCCCGAACCCCCCTGGGACGGCTAGAATGGCCTGCCTGACCCGAGGACACACTTGAGCGACCCCATCGACACCGCGGCCGGATCCGCAGCCCCCGAGGGCGCCGCGGCACGCCCGGTCGCCGTCCTGGACATGGGCGCGAGCGCGATCCGGCTGCTGGTCGCCGAGATCCACACCGGCCGGCCGCCGCACATCCTCGAGGAAGCCTCCCGGGCGGTGCTCCTCGGCAAGGACGTTTTCACCAGCGGGCGGCTCGGGGCGTCCACGATCGAGGCGACGCTGCGGGCGCTCGAGGGCTTCCGCCGGATCATGGATTCCTACGGCGTCGTGCGTTACCGGGCGGTGGCGACGAGCGCCGTGCGCGAGGCCACGAACCGCGACACCTTCCTCGACCGCGTGCGCCTGCGCACAGGCCTCGACGTGGAGGTGATCGACGGCTCGGAGGAGAACCGCCTGACTTACATGGCCGTGCGCGACGCCCTGCGCGAGCACGAGGCGCTGGTGACGGGCGACGCGGTGCTGGTCGAGGTGGGCGGCGGCAGCGCGGACCTCTCCTTCCTGCGCCGCGGGGAGCCGATCCACTCGGGCACCTACGCGCTCGGGGCGGTCCGCATGCGCCAGAACCTGGCCTCCTGGCACGGCAGCCACGAGCAGCGGGTGCGCCTGTTCCGGCGCACGGTGCAGAACATCGTCGAGGACATCCGGCGCGAGATGCCGCTGCGCGAGGCGCGCCACTTCCTGGCCCTCGGGGGCGACGCGCGCTTCGCGGCCGACCGCATCGCGGGCGAGCTGACGGGCGAGCCGCTGCGCGGCTTCGCCCGCGAGCGCTTCGTGGCCTTCTGCGAGGAGGCGGTCGCGCTCGACGACGAGCAGCTGGTCGAGCGCTACCGCCTGCCGCTGACCGAGCTCGAGACCCTGGTGCCGGCGCTGCTCGTCTATCGCGAGCTGCTGCTCGAGACGCAGGCCGCCGAGGTGCTGGTGCCCGAGGCGACCCTGCGCGCCGGGCTGCTGCTCGACATGCAGCGCACGGACGAGGGCCACGGCATCGAGGACTTCTCGCGTCAGGTGCTGGCGTCGGCCTCCGCGCTCGGCGAGAAGTACCGCTGCGACGCGCCGCACGCCCGCCAGGTGGCGACGCTGGCGACCCGCCTGTTCGACGAGCTGCGCAGCGAGCACGGCCTCGGCGTGCGCGACCGCCTGCTGCTCGAGGTGGCGGCGCTGCTGCACGACATCGGCATCTTCGTGAACCTCCGCAGCCACCACAAGCACTCGCAGTACATCCTCTCCGTTTCGGAGATCTTCGGCCTGAGCCGCGAGGACCTGGCGATCATCTCGAACGTCGCCCGCTACCACCGGCGCGCCGCGCCCAACAAGTCGCACCTGCCCTACATGGCCCTCGACTCCGGGACCCGGGTGGTCGTGAACAAGCTCGGCGCCATCCTGCGCGTGGCGAACGCGCTCGACGCCGACCACCTGCAGAAGGTGCGCGACGTGCGCGTGCTGCGCGAGGGCGAGCACTGGGTGCTCGAGGTCGACGGCGGCGGCGACCTGACGCTCGAGCGGATGGCGGCGCTGGCGCGCGCCGACCTGCTGGTCGAGGTGTTCGGGCGCAAGGTCGGTTTCCGCGAGGCGGGGGCGCGCGGCTGATGGCCAAGGCCCGGCGGCGCGAGCCCGACCTGTTCCTCAACCGCGAGCTGAGCTGGCTCGAGTTCAACGCGCGCGTGCTCGAGGAGGCCTGCGACGCCACGAACCCGCTGCTGGAGCGGCTCAAGTTCGCCTGCATCGTGGCCGGCAACCTCGACGAGTTCTTCATGGTGCGCGTGGCCGCGCTCAAGAACGCGCTCAGTGAGGGCGACACCGCGCCCGACCTCGCCGGCCTGACGCCGACGCAGCAGCTCGCGCGCATCTCCGAGCGCGCCCACGCCATGGTGACGCAGCTCTACGCCGTGCTGGCCGCCGAGATCCTGCCCGGCCTCGGCGAGCGCGGCGTGCGGCTGCTGCGTTTCGACGAGCTCGAGGCCGCCGCCCGCGCGGCGCTCGGCCGCTTCTTCCGCGACGAGGTGCTGCCGGCGCTGACCCCGCTCGCGATCGACGCCTCGCGGCCGTTCCCGATGCTCGCCAGCCTGAGCCTGAACCTGGCGGTGCTGCTGGCGCCGTCCGAGGGAACCGAGGCGCCTCGGCTCGCGGTCGTGCAGGTGCCCGGGCGGCTGCCCCGCCTGCTGCGCGCGCCGGGCGTCGACGGCATCGCGCACCTGCTGCTCGAGGACCTGATCCGCGCCGAGCTGGGACTGCTCTTCCCCGGGCAGGAGATCCGCGACGTCGCCGCCTTCCGCGTGGCGCGTGACTCCGAGCTCGACCTCGACGACGAGGGCGGGCGCGACTTCCTGCAGGTGCTCGAGGAAGAGCTGAAGAACCGCCGGCTGAGCGAGGTCGTCCGCCTCGAGGTAGACAGCGGCGTCGGCGACCCGCTGCTGGGGCTGCTCGTCTCGCGGCTCGGCGTCGGCGAGGACGACGTCTACCGGGTGAGCGGGCCGGTCGACATCCGCGTGCTGTGGGCGCTGGTCGACCTGCCGGCGCTCGAGGACCTGCGCGACGCGCCGCTCAAGCCGCAGCCGGCGCTCGAGGCCGCCGGGCCGGAGCTGTTCGCGCTGCTCGACGAGCGCGACGTGGTGCTGCACCACCCGTACGAGTCGTTCGACCCGGTGGTCGCCTTCATCTCCAGCGCGGCCGACGACCCCGACGTGCTCGCGATCAAGCAGACCCTCTATCGGGCCAGCGGCGAGTCGCCGCTCGTGCGCTCGCTCGCGCGCGCGGCCGAGAACGGCAAGCAGGTGACGGTGCTGGTCGAGCTGCTGGCCCGCTTCGACGAGCAGTCGAACATCCGCTGGGCCCGGCGCCTGGAGGAGTCCGGCTGCCACGTGATCTACGGCATCCGCGGCTACAAGACCCACTCCAAGATCGCGCTCGTGGTGCGCCGGGGCCGCCAGGGCATCCGCCGCTACGTCCACCTCGGCACCGGCAACTACAACCCGAACACGGCGCGGCTCTACACCGACCTCTCGATGCTGACCTGCCGCGAGGCGATCGCCGAGGACGTCTCGGCGCTGTTCAACGTCCTGACCGGTTGGGCCGAGCCGCCGCTGTGGAAGAAGCTCACCGTCGCGCCGTTTGGTCTGCAGGAGCGCATCGTCGGACTCATCGAGCGCGAGGCGCAGCGGGCGCAACGGGGCGAGCCAGCGCGCATCATCGCCAAGATGAACTCGCTCGTCGACCCGGTCGTCATGCGAGCGCTCTACGCAGCGTCGAACGCAGGGGTCGAGA
>JBGASI010000117.1:0-10296 GCA_044229815.1 Vicinamibacteria bacterium
TGTGTTCTCCTCCGAGAAGTTTCACTGGGCGACGGCCGCTTCGACCTCGACACGGTTGCGGCCACGCACCTTAGCACGATAGCAGGCGGCGTCGGCCCGCGCGATCAGGGCGTCGGGGTCGCAGGGCCAGCCCGCGACACCAGCGACCCCCACGCTGACGGTGGCCGCCACCGGCGGGCCGCTGTCGAGGCCCACGAACGGCCGCTCGGCCACCGCGCTGCGGATGCGCTCGGCGAGCGGCGGCGCCTCGGCGGCGGCCGTGTGCGGCAGCAGGATCACGAACTCCTCGCCGCCCCAGCGGAACAGGAGGTCGGTCTCGCGGATGATCCCGCGCAGCCGCGCCGCGAGTTGCACGAGCACCCGGTCCCCGGTCTCGTGGCCGAAGCGGTCGTTGATGCGCTTGAAGTGGTCGAGGTCGAGGAAGACCACGGACAGCCCGCCGCCCAGGCGGCGGGCGCGCTCCATCTCGCGCGGGAACAGCTCGTAGAAGGCGCGGCGGTTGAAACAGCCGGTCAGGCTCTCGCGCCGCGAGAGCCCGCGCTGGCGCTCGCCCATCCGCGCCAGCACGTTCGAGAAGACGCCGGTGGCGACTGTCAGCGTGAGCACCAGCACGCCCAGCACCAGCTGCATCTGCTGCAGGCGCGGCAGCAGCAGCTCGCCCCGCGCCGTGACCGTGCGCGGGTCGATGTCGAGCGACGCCTGCAGCATCGAGATGCCGACGAACACCAGCAGCGCGACCAGCGCGAACGTCGCGGCCGCGAGGAGGGCCGCCCGCGTGTAGGTCACCTGGTAGCGCGGGGGCGAGGCGAACTGGTGGTCGATCCAGGAGCGCACGCGCGGGCCGGCGAAGTGGAGCAGCGGCGCCACGATCAAGAGGGCCTGCAGGATGTCGCCCGTGACCCAGCCGCGCCAGACGCGGTAGCCCTCGTCGAGGCCGAGGCCGCGCTGCGTGTTCCAGATCACGACCGCGAGCGAGGCCGTGACCGGGGCGGTCAGGCTGACCAGCACGAAGCGGGCGAGGTCGCGCCCGCGCCGCAGCTCGGGGTTGATGTTGAGCGTGACCATCGAGCCCCAGAAGATCAGCACCTCGATCGCGCCCGAGAGGGCGAACAGGACGGCGGCGAACGGGGACAGGCCGACCACCAGCGCGCCCACCAGGTTCGCGGAGTAGGCGGGCACCAGGCCCCAGGTGGGGCCGATCCAGATCGCGCAGAGCAGGCTCAGCACGAAGGGCGGGTAGACCGTGATCGCCAGCTCGAAGCCGCCGAAGCGCACCGGGATCCCGTTCCAGTCCCAGGTCACGTTCAGGACGCCGGTCGCGACGGCGATCGCATGCACGGCGAGGCCCAGCAGCGCGATGCGCCGCATGCCGGCGCTCTTCGGGACGTCGGCCAGCCGCGACAGGTGCCACCAGGAGGGCCCCTGGTACTCGTCGTCGATCGGGGGAAGCCCCCGGGCGAGATCCTCGCTCATTCGGCCGCCATCGGCAGTACCCTATGTTCCGCTCCCGCCCGCGTCAAGCATCGGCGGCGGCGGGCGAGCGCCCGGTTCGTTGACACCCGGCCCCCGCATTACTTAACGTTCGGGTCGATGCTGACGACAGAGGCGGTGCACGTGATGGTTGGGGTGCTGACGCCCTACATCGGGGACACGATGGCGCGCTCCGCGGCCGAGGCCCACTGCCAGAAGCTGGGCGTCGCCGGCGGCAGCCTGGGCCCCGAGCAGCTCGACGCCCTGCTGGCCAAGATCGGCTCCGGTCTCAACATCTTCCTCGGACGCGACAAGTCGGCCGCCGTGGTGGGCGAGGTCCGGCGCGCGCTCGCGCACGCGGAGACGCGGCAGTGAGCGCCGCGCGCTCCCGCGCCTCGGGCTGGCTGCTGCTGCTCGCGCTCGCCGCCCTGTACATCGGCTGGGCGCTCGCCCCCGATTCGGCGCTGTACCGGGACTGGCTGACGCCGCGCGTGCTGCTGGCGCTGGCGGCCGTCGTCAAGCTCGCCTCGCTGGTCACCGGCGCGCTGCTGGCCTTCGCCTGCCGCGACGGCCTCGAGGACGGCAACCCGGCCCGGCCCGCCTGGGCCCTGCTGTCGGCCGGGCTCTTCGCGACGCTCGTCGGCCAGCTGAGCCTCGCGCCGTACCAGCTCGTGGCGGGCGAGACGCCGTTCCCCTCGGTGGGCGACCTGTACTACGTGCTGTCGTACCCGTTCTTCATCGCCGCCTTCCTGGTGTTCCTGCGCGCCTACCGCGAGGCGGGCTTCCCCGTCGGCTCGCGCGCCGAGCGGGCGGCGATCGTGACCGGCGTCGGCCTGGTCGCGACCCTGGCCGCGGTCTGGGTGCTGCGACCGGTGGCCGCCGGCGGTGGCGAAACGCTCGAGCGCATCCTGAACGTGGCCTACCCCGTGCTCGACCTCGTGCTGCTGCTGCCGCTGGCGCTGCTGCTGCGCATCGCCCTGCGCCTGCGCGGCAGCCACGTCGGGGCGGTCTGGGCGGAGCTGCTGGCCGGCTTCGTCTTCCTCTGCTGCGGTGACATCTTCTTCGCCTACTTCACCGCCCTCGGCCGGCAGCACCTCGACCCCTGGGTGCACGCGACCTATCTGCTCGCCTACGGCCTCGTGGCCAGCGGCGCGCACCGGCAGCTCCAGCTGCTGCGCTCCTGAAGGCGTGCCCGAGCCGCACGGCGCGAGCGTCAACGTCTACGACGCGCAGGGGCGCGTCGTCGGCGCCCGGCCGCGCGACGAGGCGAAGCGCTCCGGGCTCGCGGTCGGGGCCGTCAACGTCCTGCTCGTCAGCTCGGCCGGGCAGCTGCTGCTGCAGCGGCGGCCGGCGGACAAGGAGAACGGCGGCTGCTGGGACAAGACGGTGGGCGGCCACGTCGACGCGGGCGAGGACTTCGACACCACGGCACGGCGCGAGGCCGGCGAGGAGCTGTTCTCCGACGCCCTCTCGCCGCGGGTGCGGCTGGCCCCACCCGACGGCTTCGCCGGGGCCCTCGGCTCGGCCGACCTCGCGCGCGAGGTGGTCTTCCGCCGCGAGGCGCTGCAGCTGAACCTGCGCGACGTGCGGCGCGCCCCCGACGGGCGCACGCGCAACGTCGTCTACCACGTCGCGAGCTACCTCGGACGCACCGACGCGCCGCTGTCGGCCTTCAGGCCCCAGGCGGACGAGATCGCCGGCCTGCGCTACGCCTCGCCGGCCGAGGTCGACGCCCTGCTCCTGGCGGGCGAGCTCGCGCCGAACATGGCGTTCCTGTGGCTCACCCATGCTCGGGCGCTGCTCGGCCTGCCGGGCGTCCGCGTGACGGCGTGAGCGGCCTCGCCTGGGACGCGCTGCGGGCGGCGCTCGCCCGCCGGGCCCCCAGCGCCTGCGCCACGCCCGGGCCGCGGGCGGCGGTGGCGCTCCTGCTGCGCGAGGCCGCGCCGGGGGCGCTCGAGCTGCTCTTCATCCGCCGGGCGGAGCACGAGAGCGACCCGTGGTCGGGGCACGTCGGCTTTCCCGGCGGCCGGGCCGAGCCGGAGGACGGCAGCCTCGAGGCGACCGCGATCCGCGAGACGCGCGAGGAGACCCGGATCGACCTGGGCACGCACGGCGAGCCGCTCGGCAGGCTCGACGAGGTCCGCGCGCTGGCCCGAGGGCGGCCGGTGGACCTCGTGATCGCGCCGTTCGTTTTCCGCCTGCGTCACCCGGCCGAGGGCGAGCCGACGCACGAGGTCGTGAGCCTGCACTGGCTGCCGCTCGAGGCGCTGCTCGAGCCGGCGACGCGCTCCGTGCTCGAGTACCGGCACGAGGGTGCGCTGCTCGATCTGCCGTGTCTGCGCTGCGGCGAGCTCGTGATCTGGGGGTTGACCTACCGCATGTTCGAGAACTTCCGCGAGCTCGTGACCGGGGACCCCGCGTGATCCCGCTCTCGCCGATCGACCACGTCTTCACCGGCACGGGCGCCTACCCGCTCGAGTTCGTCTTCGCCTACGGGCAGCCGATCGACGCCCAGCGCCTTGCCGACAGCCTGCGCGCGACGCTCGCGCTGTTTCCGGCCGTGAGCAGCCGCCTCGTCCGCCAGCACGGGGCCTGGGCGCTCGAGCCCACGCCGGAGGGCTGCCGCTTCGAGACGGCGGAGTCCGGCCTCGGCTTCGCCGAGGCGCCGTCGCGGGCGGCCTTCGTCGCTCCGGTGGAGACGCTCGAGGGCGAGCCGCTCGCGCGCGTGCGCCTGACGCGCACGCCGCAGGGCTCGGTCCTGGGGGTGAGCCTGTCCCATGCGACCGTCGACGGTTTCAGCTACTTCTACTTCCTCGCGGCCTGGTCGCTCGCCTTCCGCGGCCAGCCCCTGCCGCAGCCCTGCGACGAGCGCGCGCTGCTCGCGGCTCCCCCACCGGCGGGGTCGCTGCCGACCGACGCGGCGGCCGTGCGCGACGGGGCGGGGCTCTTCCTCGACGCGCCGCGGCGGCACGTCGAGCGCGCACGGCTGCGCTGGACGAGACGCCGCTTCGCCCGCGAGGAGCTGCACGCGCTGCTCGCGGAGGCCCAGGCGGGCTTCCCGCTGCGCCTGTCGCACAACGACGTGGTCGCCGCCTGGCTCTGGCGGGAGCACGTGCCACGCTGGGGCGACGCCGCCGAGCCGCTCGCCTACCTCAGCTGCCCCGTCGACGCCCGCCGCGTGCTGGCCGGCTTCCCCGGCAACTACTTCGGCTGCGCGGTCGCCCTCGCCAGCGCCTGTGTCCCGCGCGCGGCCCTCGCGGACGCGACACTCGCCTCGCTCGCGGGCCGGGTGCGCGACGCGGTGGCCGCCGTGGACCAGGCGCGGATGAACCGCGCCCTCGCGACGCTCGACGCGCTGCGCCGCAGCAGGGGCGTCGACGTCCTCGAGCGCCTGCACGTCGCGCACCCCCGCGCCGGCCTGCTGGTCACCAACCTCTCCCGCCTGCCGGTGCGCGAGATCGTCTTCGACGCCGGGCCGCCGCTCGACTTCGACATCCTGGCGCCCGCCGAGCGCTGCGCCGTGATCCTGCCCGCGGCCGACGGGCTCGACGTGCGCGTCTGCGAGCCGCTGCCGGCATGAGCGCGGCGCAGCTCGTCCACGGGCCGATCGACCTCGCGGCGCTGTCCGCCACGACGCCAGCCGACGGCGCCCTGTGCCTGTTCGTCGGGGTCGTGCGCGACGAGAACGCGGGCCGGCGCGTGCTGCGGCTCGAGTACGAGGCCTACGAGGAGATGGCTCTGCCGCTGCTGGAGGAGATCGCCGCCGAGACGCTGCGCCTGTACCCGGTCACCCGCGTGCGGCTCGTCCACCGCCTCGGCCGGCTCGCGATCGGCGAGGCGAGCGTCGCGGTGGCGGTCTCGTCGCCCCACCGGAACGAGGCCTTCGCCGCCTGCCGCTTCGCGATCGACGCGCTGAAGGCGCGCGTGCCGATCTGGAAGAAGGAGTTCTACGCCGACGGCTCGGCCTGGCTCGGCGGGCCGGAACCGCCGACGCCGGGCTAGGCCTCGGGGCTCTCGGGCAGCGGGCGGGGCCGACGACCGGCCTCGCGCCGGGCCAGCGGACGGGCCGGGAGCTGTCGGGCGGCGAGGAGCGGCTCGCACAGCTCCGCCGGGACGGGGGGGCTCCACAGGAAACCCTGCACGTAGTCGCAGCCCAGCGAGCGCAGCAGCGCCACCTGCGCCTCGGTCTCGACGCCCTGCGCCGCGACGCGCAGGCCGAGGCTGTGGGCCACCGCGATCACCGCGGTGACGACCGAGGCGTCGTCCGGGTCGGCGGTGGCCCCGCGCACGAACGACAGGTCGATCTTCAGGGCGTCGATCGGCAGGCGGCGCAGGTGCGCGAGCGACGAGAAGCCCGAGCCGAAGCCGTCGATCGCGATGTGCACGCCGAGGCCGCGCAGCGCGCCGAGCGTCGCCACCGTGCGGTCGAGGTCCTGCATCGCGTAGCCCTCCGGCACCTCGAGATGCAGCGCGTCCGGCTCGAGCCCGCTCGCGGCGAGCGCCGACTCGACGCGCCCGACGAGGCCCTCCTGCTGCAGCTCCCAGGTGGAGAGGTTGACCATCATGCGCAGGCCGGGAGCGGCGAGGGCACGCCACTCGCGCGCCTGCCGGCAGGCCGTCTCGAGCACCCAGCGCCCGAGCGACAGCATGGCCCCGGTGAAGTCGGCCAGCGCGATGAAATCCTTCGGCATCAGCAACCCCAGCTCCGGCCGGCGCCAGCGCAGCAGGGCCTCGGCGCCGACGACGCGCCCGCTCGCCAGCTCGAGGCACGGCTGGTAGTGCAGCCGCATCTCCTCGCGCGCCACCGCGTCGCGCAGGCTCTGCTCGAGCGCGCGGCGCTCGACGGTCTTTTCCGCCATGGCCGGCGAGAAGAGCTGGACGTTGTCGCGGCCGCGCTCCTTGGCCCGGTACATGGCCGCGTCGGCCGCCCGCAGCAGGGGCTCGGCGGCCTCGCCGTCCTCGGGGTAGAGGCTGATGCCGCCGCTCGCGGTGACGCGCACGTCGTGCCCGTCGATCGCGTGCGGGCGGCGCATCGCCTCCTGCAGCTTGCGCGAGACGACGGCCAGGTCCTCCGCGTAGTGGATGCCCGGCAGCAGCAGCGTGAACTCGTCGCCGGCGAGCCGCGCCACCGTGTCGCCCTCGCGCACCGTGCCGGCCAGCCGCTGCGCGACGGACTTCAGCAGCGCGTCCCCGGCGGCGTGGCCCAGGGTGTCGTTGACCTGCTTGAAGCGGTCGAGGTCCAGGAAGACGACAGCCAGCCGGTGCCGGTAGCGGTGCGCCTGGGCGAGCGCGATCGCCAGGCGGTCCTCGAACAGCCGCCGGTTGGGCAGCCCGGTCAGCGGGTCGCGGTAGACGAGCCCCGCCGTGCGCTCGGCCGCGAGCCGCTCCTCGGTGAGGTCACGGACCGCCAGCGCGACCCGCCCGCCGGCGAGCGGCAGGAACAGGACCTCCTGGGGGAAGGCGCTGCCGTCGCCACGCCGTCCGGTCGCCTCTCCCTGCCAGCGCCGCCCCGCCAGCGCCGGCCGCAGCCCGTCGTTCTCGACGCGGGCCGCCTCCTCGGGATCGTAGAGCTCGCGCAGGGCGCGGCCGCCGAGGTGTTCCGCGGCGGGCCAGGCGTGCAGGCGCGCGAAGGCCTCGTTGGCGAAGGCGATGCGGCCGGCCTCGTCGAGCACGGCGAGGCCCTGGGGCAGCGCGGCGATCAGGCCCCGCGCGTCCTCCGGGCGAAGCCCCGCGCGGGGGCCGGCGTCGTCTCCGGCCATGGACGTTCCCCTCCCGTGTGTTGCGAGGGCGATAGTGTAGCGCGAGGCGTCGGGATCCGCCGCCGCACCCGGGGACCCCGGCAGGCGAGCGTTCAGCCGCCGATCTGGAACATCGAGCGGGTGCGCGTCGAGACGCCCTCGTCGAGCCGGTGGCCGGTCGGCTTCTGGCCGACGGCCTTGAGCAGGATCGCCTGCACCGCGGCCTCGCCCTGCCCCGAGCGCAGCGCCAGCTTCACGTCGAGCTCGTCGTCGCTGAGCAGGCACAGGTGGAACTTGCCGTCGGCGGTGAGGCGCATGCGGTTGCAGGAGCCGCAGTAGGGCTCGCTGACCGGCGAGACGAAGCCGACGACCCCACCCCCGCCGCGGGCGAAGCGGTAGTTGACGGCCTCGTCGGACCGGCTCTGGCGCGGCAGCCGCTCGAGCGGACCGAGCGCCGCCTCGATCCGGCGCCGCGTCTCGACCGAGGGCACGAACTGGGAGAGGGCCACGTGCGCCGTCTCGCCACCGCCGAGCGGCATCAGCTCGATGAAGCGGACGTGCCAGGCATCGTCGAGCGCCCGCCGCGCGAGGTCCACGACGTCGGCGTCGTTGTAGTCGCGCGTCACCGTGCAGTTGATCTTCAGCGGCACGAGGCCCGCCTCGACGGCGGCGGCGAGCCCCGCCTCGATCTCGCCGACCGTGGCGAAGCGCATGAGCTTCGGCAGCGTCTCGGGGTTGAGCGAGTCGACGTGGACGTTCAGCCGACGCAGCCCGGCGTCGCGCAGCGGGCGAGCGAGTCGCGGCAGCAGGATGCCGTTCGTGGTCATCGCCAGGTCGTCGACCCCGGCCACACCGGCGATCCGCCGCGTGATCTCGACGAGGTCGGCCCGCAGCGTGGGCTCGCCTCCCGTCAGCCGGAACTTGCGGAAGCCCACGCCGACGGCCGCGCGCACCACGGCCTCGATCTCCACCGCGCTGAGCAGTTCCGGCGAGGGAACGAAGGCGAGGCCCCGCAGCGGCATGCAGTAGACGCAGCGCAGGTTGCAGTGGTCGATCACGGAGATGCGCAGGTAGTCGATCTCGCGGCCGAAGCGGTCGAGCGGCAAGGCGGGCCTCCCCTCCGAGTCTAGCCCGAGCTGCCCTTGACGCGGGGGCGGCTTCGTGGCGATCCTCGGGTGTGCGTGTGCGCGTGCGACTGTTCGCCTCGCTGCGGGAGGCCGCCGGGAACGACGAGGCCGTCGTCTCGCTCGAGCCGGGCGCGAACCTCGAGCAGGCCTGGCTGGCCCTGGTCGCCCTGCACCCCGGCCTCGCCGAGCGCCGGGCGAGCCTCGCCGCCTCCGTCAACCGCCGCTACGCGCGCTTCGACACCGCCCTCGCGGAGGGCGACGAGGTGGTGTTCATCCCCCCGGTCAGCGGGGGCTGAGCTGCGGCCCCTTCCCCGGCCGCAGCGCGAACAGCAGCAGCAGGTTGCGCTGGCCGGCGGCCGCGTTGAAGTTGTCGTCGGACACGATCAGCACCCGTGTCTCGCGGCCGGCGCGGGCCACGGCAAGCCCCTCGTAGTTGTCCAGCGTCAACGGCGGCTGGACGAGCGCCACCACGCGGCCCAGCAGGCGTGACCCCGGCCGCAGCGCGTCGCGGGCGATCTCGCGCAGCTGCACCTCGACGATGCCACGCCGCGCGTCGTAGCCCCTCTCCAGCACCAGCACGTCGCCGGAGGGGAGCAGGGCCGCGTCCGAGGGTCGCAGCGGGCCGTCGAGGCGGTAGCCGATGCGCGCCCACGTGGTCGGACCGCCGACCCAGCCGACGACCGCGTCGCCGTCCTTCCACTCCTCGGTGAGCGCGAGCAGAGAGCCGCCGCGCAGCGGCACGAGGGCCTCGACGCCGCCGTTGAAGGGCGCCTGCTCGAGGCCGGGCGGCGCGACCACCGGCGTCGGCACGCCGTCGGGCCGCCCGCTCTTCCCCGGGTAGCGCAGCAGGCGGTGCTGGCGTTCGAAGCCGACGACGAACGAGCCGTCGGCCAGCAGGGCCAGCGACTCCGCGTCGCGCGTGTCCTTGCCCTCGAAGGCCTGGCCGTCCGGCCCGAGGAGCGGACCCAGCTCGACGTCGCCGAGGCCCACGAGCGAGCCGTCGCGCAGCACCAGGCGGGCCGAGAGCCACGAGCCCTCGTCCGTGATCGCGACGACACGCTCGCCCCCCGGCAGCAGGCGGATCGAGGAGATGCCGCCGAAGCGCGGATCCTGCGAGGTGAGCTGCAGCCCGCCGCGGTACTCGAGCAGGCCCACGGTGCGGCGGGAGGGGTCGGTCGGGTCGAGCGGCACCGGAGACGAGACCACGGGGACGCCGCCGGCGCTGGCGGGACCGGCGAGCAGGAAGGCGCAGAGCGGGAGAAGCCGCATGGTGGGCGCGGAGGATAGCACGCGCGCGGGCGCGCCCGGCTAGGCGTCCTCCAGCAGGCGGTAGCCGACGCCCCGCACGGTGAGAAGCAGCCGCGGCTCGCGGGCGTCCTCCTCGAGGTAGCGGCGCAGCCGCATCACGAAGTTGTCGACCGCTCGCGTCTCGGTGTCCGGACTCAGGTTCCAGACCTTCTCGAGGATCTCGGCCTTGGTCACCACCTGGCCGCGCCGCTGCACCAGGAGCTTCAGCAGCATGGCCTCGAGCAGCGTCAGGCGCACGGTCGCGCCGGCGCGACGCAGCTCGAAGCTCGAGAAGTCCGCCTCGGTGGCCCCGATCCGGGCGGTCGCCGGGCCCTCGCTGGCGCCCCGGGCCCAGTCCCGCCGGCGGATCAGGCCCTTGACGCGCGCCAGCAGCACCGGCAGATCGAAGGGCTTGGAGAGGTAGTCGTCGGCGCCCTTCTCGAGCCCCACCACCACGTCCTCGGGCAGGCTCTTCGCCGTCAGCATCAGCACCGGCACGTGGTTCCCGGCGCCGCGCATGCGCTCGACGATCTGGAAGCCGTCGAGCCCCGGCAGCATGACGTCGAGCAGCACGAGGTCGACCGGCGGGCCGCTGGCGCCGTCGTGCTCGGGCGCGAGGCGCTCGACCGCGCGCAGCCCGTCGCCGATCGTCTCGACCTCGTAGCCGTCGAGCT
>JBGASI010000118.1:0-10295 GCA_044229815.1 Vicinamibacteria bacterium
GACGGTCGCCGGCAAGGGCCTGATGGGCGTGCCGGGCATCGCCGCCCGCACCTTCGCCGCGATCCACGCGGCCGGGGTCTCGGTCTCGACGATCTTCCAGTCGTCGTCGGAGAGCTCGATCGGCTTCACGCTGCCGGACGCGGAGTCCCCGCGCGCGGTGGCGGCGCTCGAGAGCGCCTTCCGCGAGGAGCTCGCGGCGGGGCTGGTCGACGGCGTCAGCTCGCGGCGCGGCGTCGCGGTGGTGGCGGTCGTGGGCCGCGGGATGGCCGGCACGCCCGGCATCGCCGCGCGCGTCTTCGGGGCGCTCGCCGCGCACCGCGTCAACGTGATCGCGATCGCCCAGGGCTCGTCCGAGCTGAACATCTCCTTCGTCGTCGACGAGGCGCAGGCAGCCGAGGCCGCGCGCGCGGTGCACGGGGCCTTCCAGCTCGCGAAGATCGGGGGCGGCCGCGTGACGGACCGCCCGGGCTGCGACGTGGTCCTGCTCGGCTTCGGCCGCGTGGGGCGCGCGCTCGCCGAGATGGCGGCGACGAGCGGACGTGGACGGGCCCGCATCGTGGCCGCGCTCGACCGCTCGGGCTTCGTCTTCGACCCGGCGGGCCTGTCGCGGCGCCGGCTGCAGCGGCTGGCCGCGGGCAAGGACGACGGACGGCTGCTCTCCGAGCTCGGCGGCCGGGGCGCGACCTCGGTCGAGGCCCTCCGCTGGATCGCCGCGCACGCCGTGTCTCGACCGGTGCTGGTCGACGTGACCGCCGAGGAGACGGGCGACGTGCTCGTCGAGGCTCTCGGCCAGGGCTTCGACCTGGTGCTCGCGAACAAGAAGCCGCTCGCCGGCTCGCCGGCCTCGTACCGCCGGCTGTTCGAGGCGGTGGCCGTCTCCGGGCGCCGCGTGCGCTACGAGGCGACGGTCGGCGCCGGGCTGCCGGTGCTCGACACGTTCCGCAAGCTCGTCGACAGCGGGGACCGCGTGCTGCGGATCGAGGGCTGCGTCAGCGGCACGCTCGGCTACGTGCTCTCCGCGCTCGAGGAGGGCCGGCCCTTCTCCGAGGCGGTGCGCGAGGCGGTGAAGGCCGGCTACGCGGAGCCCGACCCGCGCGAGGACCTCGGCGGCCAGGACGTGATGCGCAAGGGCCTGATCCTCAGCCGCCTGCTCGGCTTCGAGGGAAAGGTGCCGGCGGCCGAGAGCCTGGTGCCGCCCGCCCTGCGCGCCCTGCCGCTCGCGCGTTTCATGGAGAAGCTGCCCGCGCTCGACGCGGGCTGGCGCAAGCGGGTGGAGCAGGAGAAGGCGCGGGGGCGCGTCCTGCGCTACGTCGTGATCGCGACCCCGCGCGGCGTCCGCGCGGGCCTGCGCGCGCTGCCGCGTGAGTCCTCGCTGGGGGCACTGCGCGGCACGCGCAACCTGCTCGCCTTCACGACGCGGCGCTACCGGAGCGAGCCGCTCGTCGTCTCGGGCCCCGGCGCGGGCCCCGAGGTGACGGCGGCCGGCGTCCTGAACGATATCCAGTCGCTAGCCGCGGACTAGGTCCCGCGCGCCCGCGCAGCTTGTGCTTGCGGGCGCGAGCGCGCGAGCGGAGAATCCGCGCGAGGTCCTGACGTGCGACCGTGGGAACCGCTGGCGAAGCCGTTCGCGTTCGACCCAGGGGAGAGCCTCGGGTCGCGCGTCTACCGCCTGACGACGCTGATCGGGGCCATCGTCTGCCTCGGCGTGATGGCCCCGGCCAACCTGCTGCTGGGCCTGACGCCCGGTCTCAACACGCTCGTGGCGGCCTTCGGACTGGCCTGTGTCGTCCTGTACCGCCTCGGGCGCCGGGGACGGCCGCTGCCCGCCCTGCTCTGCAGCGCGAGCTCTCCGTCTACGTCGCCGAACACACCGAGGCCTCGCTGACGCACGGTATCTGCCCGGACTGCGCGGCGAAGCACTTCCCGGAGGCCTGAGGGCCACCAGGCCGCCTAGGGCAACGCCGGCGCCGGCAGCGCCGGAGCAGGCGCCGGGCCGGCCGCGGGAGCGCCCTCGGCCGCGGCCCGGCGGCTGACGGGGAACCAGCGGTTCCGCAGCTTCAGCACCGGGTCCTCGACGAGCCGCGTCGCCGCCCAGCCCACGAGGATCGAGTAGCCGACGAACAGCGCGACGTGCAGCAGGAACTGCAGCGGCGCCCAGGTGACGGCGCGCCCGATGGCCGCGTGCAGCGCGGGATAGAACGGGAACGGAACGAGCGGCACGAACGCGTGCCAGAGGTAGATGTTGTAGGACCAGGTGCCGACCTTGGCGACCGCGGCCATCACGGGCCCCTTCTCGGCCCGACCGAGGAGGCCGCCGTAGACGAGCAGGAGCAGGATCGCGTCGCCGATCGACATCAGCAGGAAGCCCACGGTGAACATCAGCGGGTGCTCCCGCTCGACGAGGCCCGCGGGCAGGACGAGCGCGAGCCCGACGACGAGCCACAGGGACCGGTGCCGCGCCAGGCGGGCGACGATGCCGGAGCCGGTCGCGTCGAGGAAACGGCAGTAGACGCCGATCATCAGCGCGTCCATCCGCAGGTGGCTGCGCGCGAAGTCCCACGGCCCGAGGCCGGCGCGCAGCGCCACCACGCGCAGCAGGAGGCAGGCGATCACGACCGCGAGCGTCGCGGCGGGCACGTAGCGGCGCCAGTCGCCCCCGAGACGGCGGGCCAGGGCGAGGACCCCGACCAGGACGAGCGGCAGGAAGACGTAGAAGTGCTCCTCGACCGCGAGGGACCACGTCGGGCCGTTCAGGTTGTCGGGGAGGTAGTTCTGCAGGAAGAAGACGTGCATCGCCAGCGAGCGCAGGGCGCTGCCGGCGCTGCTCCAGTCGACGTACGACGTGGTGCCGGCCACGGCCAGGACGAGGAGCAGCAGGTAGTACGAGGGCCAGATCTTGAACCCGCGGCGCATCCAGAAGCGCCAGCAGTCGACGCGGCCGGTGCGCTTCAACTCGTCGAACAGCAGGCCCCCGATCAGGAAGCCGCTGAGCACGAAGAACAGCTCGACGCCCGTGCGGCCGATCCGATGCACGAACCAGAACGCGAACGCGCCGGCGCCCGACAGCGTCCCGATCACGGCGCTCGTCCGCGGGTCGACGTGCGCGGCGAACACCATCAGGATCGCGACGCCGCGCAGGATGTCGAGCGACCGCAGCCGCTTCACTTCGACGTGTGCCACTCCGCCTCCCCGTTTCGGTCCCGCCGACGTCACGCCGGCGTGCCGGTCCGGTTCGAGTCGGAGTGCAACGGCCGTGCCGGGGCCCGGGGCGCCGCGATCCCCGCGCAGGTGGCCTTTCGGCCCGTCCCGCGGCCGGTCCCGGCTGCAGGCTGTGGGGCGATCGGGCCCCGGCCGGGGCAGGCTGCCACAGGCACCGGGGGCGGCCTCGCCGTACATTTGGATCGTCCTTGGGACTTCGCCGGCACCCGGGCCTACATTGGCGGCAGAGGTGATCTCCATGGCGAGAGCGCTGACGGCGTGCCTGGCGCTGCTGGTCGCGACCTCCCCTGGCATCGCCCTGGGCGAAGACGACGCCGCAGGGCCTCTGGCGGAGGGCGATCGCGTGCGCCTCGTAGCCCCTGCCCTGGGCTCGAGGCGCGTGATCGGCCACCTGCTGGCCGTTCGAGTGGATGGCCTGCGCCTGAAGCTGCTGGACGGCCGCGAGCTGGAGGTCGGACGAGCCGACATCCAGCGGCTGGAGGTCGCTCGTGGCCTGCGATCGCACACCGCCGAGGGCGCGGCGATCGGCGCCCTCGCCGGCGCGGCCGTGCTGCTGGGGCTGCTGATCGCGGACCGGGGCGTGTGCGACGAGGATCTCGGGGGCTGTCAGGCGTACGGACTCGTCGCCGGGATCGGCGCGATCCCAGGGGCCCTCCTCGGCGGCCTGACCGGCTTGCACGTCAGGACGGACCGCTGGACCAAGGTCCCGCAAGCGCGACGAGCGGCACTGCGCGTCGGCCCGACCGCCGGCAAGGGAGTCGCGGTCGCTGTGTCGATCGCCTTCTGAGACGCAGACCGGGTCCCCAGCCGCTGGCGGCTACCGCGTCAGCTTGCGGTACTTGATGCGGTGCGGCTGGTCGGCGTCGGTGCCCAGGCGCCGGTGACGGTCGGCCTCGTAGTCCTGGTAGTTGCCCTCGAACCAGACCACCTCGCTGTCGCCCTCGAAGGCGAGGATGTGGGTGGCGATGCGGTCGAGGAACCAGCGGTCGTGGCTGATCACGACGGCGCAGCCGGCGAAGGCCAGCAGGGCCTCCTCGAGCGCGCGCAGCGTGTCGACGTCGAGGTCGTTCGTCGGCTCGTCGAGCAGCAGCAGGTTGCCGCCGCTCTTGAGCAGCGTCGCGAGGTGCAGGCGGTTCCTCTCTCCGCCCGAGAGGTCCTTGACCTTCTTCTGCTGGTCGGGGCCGCGGAAGCCGAAGGACGCCGAGTAGGCGCGCGAGTTCGTCTCGCGCTTGCCGACCATGATCAGGTCCTTGCCGCCGTCGGAGATCTCCTCCCACACGGAGCGCTCCCCGATCAGGCTGTCGCGCGACTGGTCGACGTAGGAGAGCGCCACGGTCTCGCCGACCTTCAGCTCGCCGGCGTCGGGCTTCTCCTGGCCAAGGATCATGCGGAAGAGAGTCGTCTTGCCGGCGCCGTTCGGTCCGATCACGCCCACGATGCCGCCGCGCGGGAGCATGAAGTTCACGTCGTCCATCAGCAGGTTGTCGCCGTAGCCCTTGCGCAGCTTCGTCGCGTTGATCACGAGGTCGCCCAGGCGCGGCCCGGGCGGGATCGCGATCTCGCGCTTGTCGTCGCGCTTCTCGGCCGCCTGCTCCTCGGCCAGCATCTCCTCGTAGCGCGTGATGCGAGCCTTGCCCTTGGCCTGGCGGGCGCGCGGGGCGAGGCGGATCCACTCGAGCTCACGCTCGAGCGTCCGGCGGCGGGACGAGGCCTCCTTCTCCTCCTGGGTCAGGCGCTGGTCCTTCTGCTCGAGCCAGGACGAGTAGTTGCCCTCCCAGGGGATGCCGGCGCCGCGGTCGAGCTCGAGGATCCAGCCGGCCACGTTGTCGAGGAAGTAGCGGTCGTGCGTGATCGCGACGACACAGCCCGGGAACTCCTTGAGGAAGCGCTCGAGCCAGGCCACCGACTCGGCGTCGAGGTGGTTCGTCGGCTCGTCGAGGAGCAGCATGTCGGCCGGCTGCAGCAGCAGGCGGCACAGCGCCACCCGGCGCTTCTCGCCGCCCGAGAGTTTCGTCACGTCGGCGTCGCCCGGCGGCAGGCGCAGCGCGTCCATCGCGATCTCGACCTGCTTGTCGAGGTCCCACAGGTTCTGCGCGTCGATCTGGTCCTGCAGGCGCGCGAACTCGTCGGCGGTGTCGTCCGAGTAGTTGGCCGAGATCTCCTCGTAGCGCTCGACGATCTTCTTCTTCTCGGCCACCGCCTCCATGACGTGCTCGAGCACGTTCTTCGAGGGGTCGAGCACGGGCTCCTGCGGCAGGTAGCCGATGCGGGTGCCCTGGGCAGGGAACGCCTCGCCCGCGAAGTCCTTGTCGACGCCGGCCATGATGCGCAGCAGCGTCGACTTGCCCGCGCCGTTCGCGCCGAGGACGCCGATCTTGGCGTCGCCGTAGAACGACAGCCAGATGCCCTTCAGGATCTCCTTGCCCTGCGGGGTGACCTTGCGAAGGTCCTTCATGGTGAAGATGAACTGCGGCATGCGGGGTCTCGTCTCCTCTGTGGGGGGTGGTGCGCCAGGGGGCCGGTCTTACATTGTGCCACGGCCGCCCGCGGTTTCGGGGCGGAGGGCCCCGGAGCATACTGGACCGAGCCACCATGCAGCGCCTGTTCGTGCGTCGCACGCGCCTCGAGGCCACCGCCGACGAGGCCTACCGCTGGCACGCCCGGCCTGGCGCCTTCGAGCGGCTGAGCCCGCCCTGGGACCGGCCGACGGTCGAGTCGAGCCGCGGCGCGTTCGAGGAGGCGCGCGTGGTCCTGCGCCTGCCCCCGCTCGGCCTGCGCTGGGTGGCCGAGCACCACTCGGCCCAGCCCGGCCGGGCGTTCCACGACCGGCAGCTGCGCGGGCCGTTCGCGTCGTGGGATCACGCGCACCGCATGGAGCCCGACGGCGCGGAGGCCTGCTGGCTCGAGGACCGGATCGAGTACACGCTGCCGGGCGGCGCGCTGGGGGATCGGGTGGGGGACGGCCTCGTGCGCCGGCAGCTCGCGAGGATGTTCGCTTACCGGCACCGCGTGACGGCCGACGACCTGGCGGCGCACACGCGCTGCCGCGGAGGACAGGCGATGAAGGTTGCCATCACGGGCGCGAGCGGGCTGATCGGCTCGGCGCTCGGACCGTTCCTGACGACCGGCGGGCACGCGCTGGTGCGGCTCGTACGCCGGCCGCCCCGTGGCGCGGACGAAGCGCTCTGGGATCCGGCCGCCGGCACGGTCGATCCCGCTGCGCTCAGTGGCGTCGACGCGGTCGTCCACCTGGCCGGCGAGAGCATCGCGGAGGGGCGCTGGAGCGAGTCGCGAAAGGCCCGGCTGCGCGAGAGCCGGCTGGGCCCGACGCGGCTCCTCTGCGAGACGCTGGCCGGCCTCGAGCCGCGGCCCAAGGTGCTCGTCTCCGCCTCGGCGATCGGCTACTACGGCGACCACGGCGCGGAGGTCGTGACGGAGACGACCCCGGCCGCCGGCGACTTCCTCGGCCGGCTGGCCGCCGAGTGGGAGGAGGCCACCCTCCCCGCGCGCCGCGCCGGCATCCGGGTCGTGAACCTGCGCACCGGCATCGTGCTCAGCCCCGAGGGCGGGGCGCTCGGCAAGATGCTGCTGCCGTTCAAGGCCGGCCTCGGCGGCGTGCTGGGCCCCGGCACGCAGTACATGAGCTGGATCGGGATCGACGACCTCGTCGGCGCGATCCACCACGCGCTGCTGACGCCGGCACTGGACGGTCCGGTCAACGCGGTCGCGCCGGCGCCGGTGACGAACCGGGTGTTCACGCAGACGCTCGGCCGCCTGCTCCACCGGCCCACGCTCGCCGCCGTGCCCGCGTTCGCGCTGCGCCTCGCCTTCGGCGAGATGGCCGATGCCGCGCTGCTGTCGAGCACGCGCGTCGCCCCCGAGCGCCTGCTCGCCACGGGCTACCGCTTCCGCTTCCCGGAGCTCGAAGGCGCGCTGCGCCACCTGCTCGGGCGGGTCGAGGCGTGAGCCCCCGCGGGGACGTGATCGTCGTCGGCGCCGGCCTCGCCGGCCTCGCCTGCGCGCTGCGCCTGCACGAGGCGGGCGTCGGCGTGCGCGTGCTGGAGGCCTCGGACGGCGTCGGCGGGCGCGTGCGCAGCGACCTCGTCGACGGCTTCCGCCTCGACCGCGGCTTCCAGGTGCTGCTGACGGCCTACCCGGAGGCGCGGCGCGTGCTCGACTACGCGGCGCTCGACCTGCGCCCGTTCGCGCCGGGCGCCCTGGTGCGGCGGGCCGGCCGCTTCCACGAGCTGACCGACCCGTGGCGGCGGCCCTCGCGCGCGATCGCGACCCTGGCCGCCGGCGTCGGCACGCTCGGCGATCGCCTGCGCGTGGCTCGCTTCCGCGGCCGCACGCGGCGCGGCTCGCTCGACGAGCTGTTCAAGCGACCCGCGGCGAGCGCGCTCGCGCGGCTGCGGGCCGAGGGCTTCTCGGCCGAGATGATCGACTCCTTCTTCCGCCCCTTCTTCGGCGGTGTGCTGCTCGACCGCTCGCTGTCCTGCTCGAGCCGGCTGCTCGAGTTCGTGTTCCGGATGATGGCCGAGGGCGACGTCGCCGTCCCGGCCGCGGGCATGGGGGCGATCCCGCTGCAGCTGGCGGCGCGGCTGCCCGAGGGGGCGATCCGGCTCGGGACGCGCGTCGCTGCCGTCTCGCCTCGGCGCGTCGTGCTCGACTCGGGCGAGGTCCTCGACGCCACGGCCGTGGTGGTCGCGACCGAGGGCCCGGAGGCCGCGCGGCTCCTGGGCCTGCCCGCGCCGGGCTCGCGGAGCGTCGCCTGCGTCTACTTCGCCGCCAAGCTGGCGCCGCGCCGCGAGCCGATGCTGCTGCTCGACGGCGAGGGCAGCGGTCCTGTGAACAACCTGTGCTTCCCCTCGAACGTCGCGCCGTCGTACGCCCCGCCCGGACGGACGCTGGTCGCCGCCAGCGTCCTCGAAGCGCCGGCCGACGACGACGCGCTCGAGGCCGGCGTTCGCACGCAGATGCGCGCCTGGTTCGGACGCGGGGCGGACGACTGGCGCCACCTGAAGACGTACCGCATCGCGCACGCGCAGCCGGTCCAGGACCCGGTCGCGCTCGACCCGGTCGAGCGTCCCGTGCGCCTGGACGGCGGGGTCTTCGTTTGCGGCGACCACCGCGAGACGGCCTCGATCCAGGGTGCGCTGAGCTCGGGCCGGCGTGCCGCGGAGGCGCTGCTGGTTCCCGGCGCCTGACGGGAACTCTCCCCCTCTCCCGCGCGTAAAGAGTGGTGAAAGGACGGGAGCCATGGGGTTCTTGCTGGGGATGCTGGCGCTGGTGGCGGTGCCGTTCGTGCTGCTCGCGGTGGCATTCAAGGTCCTGTTCGTCCTGGTGCTGCTGCCCTTCAAGATCGTCGGGGGGTTGTTCAAGGGGGTGCTCGGCCTGATCGGCGGCCTGTTCGGCCTGGCGGCCGGGGGCATCGGGCTCCTCTTCGGCCTGGTGGTGATGATCGGCGTGCTGGTCGTGCTGCCGCTCGCCCCCCTGCTGTTGCTCGGCGCCGTCGTCTGGCTGGCGCTCAAGGCCGCGAGCCCGGCGACGCGGCCCGCCTGAGCCCTGGGACGTCGCCTCGCGCGTGTGACGCAAGTCTGACAATCGCGGCCGTTTCGTCCTGCTAGCCTGCACTCCTGCCACCGACACGACCGGTCTGCCGTCGGGATCGCGGGAGGAGAGCCTTGAGCTGGAACGGGAAGCCGCTGGACTGGGTGAACGTCGCGTGGTTCGCCGCGCTGCACGCCGCCGCGCTGCTCGCGCCCTGGTGCTTCAGCTGGACGGGCCTCGGCCTCGCGCTGTTCGTGTGGTGGCTGTCGGGCTCGATCGGGATCTGCCTCACCTACCACCGGCTGCTGACGCACCGCGGGTTCCGCGTGCCGAAGGCGCTCGAGTACGCGGGCACGCTCGCGGGCATGCTCGCGAGCGAGGGCGGGGCGATCTCGTGGGTGGCGATGCACCGCGTGCACCACGCGAAATCCGATCGGCGCGGCGAGGACATCCACACCCCGAAGGACGGCTTCCTCTGGAGCCACATCGGCTGGGTGCTGTGCCAGCTTGGCAGCGACCGCCGTGAGCTCGAGCAGCGCTGGGCGCCGGAACTGGTGAGCGACCCGGTCCACCGCGTGCTGAACCGTATCTACTGGCTGCCGAACGTGCTGGTGGGCGGCCTGCTCTACGCCTGGGGCGGCCTGCCGTTCGTCGTCTGGGGCGCCGTCGTGCCGCTGCTGCTCACCGTGCACGGCACCTGGTTCGTGAACTCCGCGGCACACACCTGGGGCTACCGCACCTGGCAGACGAAGGAGGACTCGCGCAACCTGTGGTGGGTCGGCCTCATCGCCTGGGGCGAGGGCTGGCACAACACGCACCACGCGTTCCAGCGCTCCGCGCGCCACGGCTTCGGCCGCGAGCTCGACATGACCTGGCTCGTGATCCGCGCCCTCTCGGCGGTCGGCCTCGCGACCGAGATCCAGCTGCTGCCGAAGAACGCGGAGAGGTTCCGGATCGGGGCCGAGCTTTCGGCCGAGCGGCCCGCGAGCGCGGCCGCGTAGCCCGCAGCTCCCTCGCGGCCCGGGCGCCGCCGACGCCCCAAGCACGAATCGGCTACCCTTGTCGGCGCAGGCGCGGCTTTCCCGCACCCGGCGACAGGGAGGAACGGCATGCCCGAGAGCGTCTACAAGGTCATCGAGCTGATCGGGACCAGCACCGAGTCGTGGGAGAAGGCCGCCGCAGCAGCGGTCCAGCTGGCCGCCAAGAGCCTGCGCGACCTGCGCATCGCCGAGGTGACGCAGCTCGACATGCAGCTCGAGAACGGCAAGGTCAAGACCTATCGCGCCAAGGTCAAGGTCTCCTTCAAGTACGCCGGCGGGAAGTGACGACGTGATCCGGGTGTTGCCGCGCGGGTGCCCAACGGCGTCCGACGCGGCGACACGGCTCCGGCGCTTCGGCAAGGCCACCAGCCGCCAGCGACAGCGCAACCGTTCCTCCGGCGAGACGCCGCCTCCGGCCGGGCGCCGCTGGACGCGGGATGGGCTCTACGACCGAGGCCGCGCGGTTCGCTCCGCGCTTCTCTGAAG
>JBGASI010000119.1:0-10273 GCA_044229815.1 Vicinamibacteria bacterium
ACCGAGCTCGACGACGAGTCGCGGCGCCTCCTCCACCTGTTCGCGGAACGGAACCGCCCGCGCTGAGCCCGCCCGCCGCGCTCCGCCTCAGGCGCCTTCGGCCAGCACGGGCTTCGGCACGCTCCCCAGGCCGATCTCCAGCACCTCGTCCACCCACTCCACGAAGTGGTACCGGAGCTGATCACGCAGCTCCTTGGGGATGTCCACGAGGTCCCGCTCGTTGAGGCGGGGGAGGATGACGTCCGTGATCCCGGCGCGCCGCGCCGCCAGCACCTTCTCCTTGATCCCGCCCACCGGCAGCACCTTGCCGCGCAGGGTGATCTCGCCGGTCATCGCCACGTCGCGCCGCACCGGCATCCGGGTCAGCGCCGAGACGAGCGCGGTGCACATCGTGATGCCCGCGGACGGGCCGTCCTTCGGGATCGCGCCCTCGGGCACGTGGATGTGCACGTCCATCCGGCGGTTGAAGTCGCGGGGGATGCCGTAGTCCTCGGCGCGCGAGCGCACGAACGACATGGCCGCGTGCGCGGACTCCTGCATCACGTCGCCGAGCTTGCCGGTCAGGCGCAGCGCGCCCTTGCCGGGCATCAGCGTCACCTCGATCGGCAGGATCTCGCCGCCGACCTCGGTCCAGGCGAGGCCGGTCGCGAGCCCGATCTCGTGGTGCTCTTCCTTCTGGCTGGTGCGGTAGCGCGGCACGCCGAGGTAGTCGGGGATGCTCGTCCCCGTGATCTCCACCGAGTAGTCCCGGCCCTCGAGCACGACCCTGCGCGCCACCTTGCGCAGGATGGTCGACATCTCGCGCTCCATGTTGCGCACGCCGGCCTCGCGCGTGTAGCGGCGCACCACGTCCTCGAGCGCCGCCTCGGCGAAGCTGACGTTCTTCGGCTCGAGCCCGTGCGATTTCACCTGCTTCGGCAGCAGGTGGCGCTGGGCGATCTCGATCTTCTCTCGCTCCGTGTAGCCGGGCAGGCGGATCACCTCCAGCCGGTCCTGCAGCGCCTGCGGGATCGTGTGCAGCACGTTGGCGGTGGCGATGAAGAAGACCGACGAGAGGTCGAACTCCACGTCGAGGTAGTGGTCGGTGAAGCTGTGGTTCTGCTCCGGGTCGAGCACTTCGAGCAGCGCCGCCGACGGGTCGCCGCGGAAGTCCATCGACATCTTGTCGACCTCGTCGAGCAGGAAGACGGGGTTGCGGCTGCCCGCCTTCTTCATCATCTGGATGATCTGGCCGGGGAAGGCGCCGATGTAGGTGCGGCGGTGGCCGCGGACCTCGGCCTCGTCGCGCACGCCGCCGAGAGACAGGCGCACGAACTTGCGGTTGGTGCAGCGGGCAATCGAGCGGGCGAGCGAGGTCTTGCCGACGCCGGGGGGGCCGACGAAGCAGAGGATCGGTCCCTTCGGGTTGTTGACGAGCTGGCGCACCGCGAGGAACTCGACGATGCGCTCCTTGACCTTGTCGAGCCCGTAGTGGTCCTCGTTGAGGATCTTCTCGGCCGCCTGCAGGTCCTTGCGCTCGCGCGTCTTGCGGTTCCAGGGAACGGCGATCAGCCAGTCGAGGTAGTTGCGCGAGACGGTGGCCTCCGCGGACATCGGGGGCATCGACTCGAGCCGCTTCAGCTCCTGGATCGCCTTCTCCTCGGCGTCCTTCGGCATGCGGGCCTGCTCGACGCGCCGGCGCAGCTCGTCCGTCTCGCTGGCGCGGTCGTCCTTGCGGCCCAGCTCCTTCTGGATCGCCTTCATCTTCTCGTTGAGGTAGTACTCCTTCTGGGCCCGCTCCATCTGCTTCTTGACGCGGCCCTGGATGCGGCGGTCGACGTTCAGTTTGTCGACCTCGCCCTCGAGCAGGGAGGCGATCCGCGCCAGGCGCTCCTGCGGCGAGACGATCTCCAGCAGGTTCTGCTTCTCCTCGACCGGGACGACCAGGTGCGAGGAGATGGTGTCGGCGAGCTTGCCCGGGTCCTCCACCCGCACCGCGGCGAGCATCGCGTCGTAGTGCAGGTTGTTCGAGAGCTTGACGTACTGCTCGAACTGGCCGATGACCTTCGACATCAGCCCTTCCATGCCGGCGGCGGGTTCCTCGAGGCGCGGGACCAGCTTCACCACCACGCGCAGGTAGCCGTTCTCCTCGCGGAACTCGATGGCACGGGCGCGCTCGAGGCCCTCGACCAGCACCTTGACGTTGCCGTCGGGCAGCTTGAGGCTCTGGACCACGTTGCAGACGGTGCCGAGGCTGTAGATCTCCTCGGGCGCCGGGTTGTCGCGGGTGGCGTCGTGCTGGGCCGAGAGGAAGATGCGCTTGCCGCGCGCGGTCGCGTGGTCGAGCGCCTTGATGGAGCTCTGGCGGCCGATCACGAAGGGGATCATGGTGTGCGGGAAGACGACCACGTCCCGCATCGGGACCATCGGCAGGGTTTCGATCACGTCGCTCTTTTCACGCCCGAACATAGCCTCGCTCCGCCGGGGGGACGTCAGGCGTCGCGCCCCGCCCCCAGGGCGTCATCAACGTTAGCACGCGGGGGGGCGAGCTAGCCCGCCTTCTCGATCAACGTGATCGGCTTCTCCCGGTCGAGCACCACCTCGCGCGTGACCACGCACTCCCGCACCTTCTTCATCGAAGGCAGGTTGTACATGAGCTCGAGCATCAGGTCCTCGATGATCATCCGCAGCCCGCGCGCGCCGATCTTGCGCTCGATCGCCAGCTCCGAGATCGCGTCGAGCGCGTCGTCCGTGAAGCGCAGCTTCACGTTCTCGTACTCGAACAGGCGCTGGTACTGGCGGGCGATCGCGTTCTTCGGCTGCGTCAGGATCTCGATCAGCGCCGGCTTGTCGAGGTCGTGCAGCGTCGCGACCACCGGCAGGCGGCCGACGAACTCGGGGATCAGGCCGTACTTGATCAGGTCGGTCGGCTGGATCTGCGAGAAGGCGCCCGGCTTCTCGCCGGCCGTCTTCTTCGCGGCCTTGGCGTCGGTGCGGAAGCCGAGCGTCTTCTTGCCCACGCGCCGCTCGATCACCTTGTCGAGGCCGACGAAGGCCCCGCCGCAGATGAAGAGGATGTTCGTGGTGTCGATCTGGTAGAACTCCTGGTGCGGGTGCTTGCGGCCGCCCTGCGGGGGGACGTTGGCGACCGTGCCCTCGAGGATCTTGAGCAGCGCCTGCTGGACGCCCTCGCCGGAGACGTCCCGCGTGATCGACGGGTTCTCGTCCTTGCGCGAGATCTTGTCGATCTCGTCGATGTAGATGATGCCTTCCTGGCACTTCTCGATGTCGCCGCCGGCGGACTGCAGCAGCTTCAGGATGATGTTCTCGACGTCCTCGCCCACGTAGCCGGCCTCGGTCAGCGTCGTGGCGTCGACGATCGTGAACGGGACCGAGAGCAGGCGGGCCAGCGTCTGCGCGAGGAGAGTCTTGCCCGTGCCGGTGGGGCCGATCAGCAGGATGTTCGACTTCGTCAGCTCGACGTCGTTGCGGCCGCGCTGCTTGCTGATCTCGATGCGCTTGTAGTGGTTGTAGACCGCGACCGCGAGCTTCTTCTTGGCCTGCTCCTGCCCGATCACGTACTCGTCGAGGAACTTCTTGATCTCCTGCGGCGTCGGCAGGCCGGTGCGCCCGGTGCGGCCCTCGGTGCGCCGGTCGTCGGCGATGATGTCGTTGCAGACGTCGACGCACTCGTCGCAGATGAAGACGGTCGGGCCCGCGATCAGCTTGCGGACGTCGTTCTGGTCCTTGTTGCAGAACGAGCAGCGCAGGACCTCGCCCTCGGTCGCCCCGGTGCGCTTGGTGCTCATGCTAGCGCTCGCGCCGCGAGATGACGTGGTCGACGATGCCGTAGGCCTTGGCCTGTTCCGCGTCCATGATGAAGTCGCGGTCGGCGTCGGAGACGACCTTCTCCAGCGGCTGCTTCGTGTGCTGGGCCAGGATCTGGTTCAGGCGGTCCTTGATGCGCAGGATCTCCTTCGCCTGGATCGCGATGTCCGAGGCCTGCCCCTGGGCGCCGCCCCAGGGCTGGTGGATCAGGATCCGCGAGTTGGGCAGCGCGAAGCGCTTGCCGTCCGTGCCGGCGGCGAGCAGCACCGCGCCCATCGAGGCGGCCTGGCCGACGCAGATCGTCTGCACGTCGGGCCGGATGAGCTGCATGGTGTCGTAGATCGCCATCCCGGCCGTGGTCGAGCCGCCCGGGCTGTTGATGTAGATGTGGATGTCCTTTTCCGGGTCCTCGGCCTCGAGGAAGAGGAGCTGGGCGATGATCAGGTTGGCGATCATGTCGTCGATCGCCGTCCCGATGAAGACGATGTTGTCCTTCAGCAGCCGCGAGTAGATGTCGTACGCGCGCTCGCCGCGGGCCGTCTGCTCGACGACCATCGGGACCAGAGTGCCCGCGAACTCGTTGCGTGATCTCATGTTAGCTCGATACTAGCACTCGCCTTGAGCAAGTCAAGGGTCTTCTCCTCGCGGATGCGGGCCGCGAGCGCCGAGAGGTCGCCCTCCTTCTCCATCTGGGCGCGGACGACCTCCTTCGAGCGGCCGGCGCGCTCGGCCAGGCGGCCCAGCTCGGCGTCGATCTCGGCCTCGAGCACCTCGATCCCCTCGCGGCGGGCGATCTCGTCGAGCAGGATGTCCGCGCGCGCGGCACGCACCGAGTCCTCGCGGGTCGACTCGCGGTACTCGTTCCAGTTGACCCCGACGTTGCGCGGGTCGATGCCCTGGTAGGCGAGCCCCCGGGCCAGGTTCTCGGTCCGCGCGGTCATGTGGCGCTCGACCAGCGACTCGGGCACCTCGAAGCCGGCGCGCGCGACCAGGGCCTCGATCAGGGCCGACTTCGTCTCGCGGTCGACCCGGCGCTGCTCGGCCGTCTGCAGCTGGTCGCGCAGCTTGTCGCGCAGCTGCGCGAGGCTGTCGAACTCGCCGAGGTCCTTGGCGAAGTCGTCGTCGGCCCCGGGCACCACCTTCTTCTTGATGCCCTTGAGCGTGACCGTGTAGCGGACGGTCTTGCCGGCGATGGCGGGCGCGGCGTCCTCGCCCCAGGCGACGTCGAGGTCCTTCGTCTCGCCCTGCGTCAGGCCCTCGAGGCCCTTGTTCATGTCGGCGTGGTTGCCGGCGTTGCCGATCTCGATCAGCGCGTTCTCGTCGTGGCCGCCCTTGCTGCCGTCGAGCGGCTTCCAGGTGAGGTCGAGCAGCACGTAGTCGCCGGCCTGGGTGGGACGGCTCTCCTCGACCGCGTCGAAGCGCGCCGCCTGCTCGCGCAGCTTGTCGAGCTCCTTGTCGACGTCCTCGTCGGAGACCGTGGCGGCCTTGACCTTGACCTCGAGGCCCTTCCAGTCGGGCAACTCGACCAGCGGCAGCGTCTCGAAGACCGCCTTGAACTTCAGGGGCTGGCCCTCTTCGAGGCTCACCTCCTCGACCTTCGGCGGCGCCAGCGGACGCAGGCCGCGGCCCTCCAGCTCGTCGAAGACGACCTAGTTCACGATCGCCTCGTCGGCCTCGCCCATGATCTCGTCGCGGAAGCGCTTCTTCACGACGTCGAGCGGCGTCTTGCCGGGGCGGAAGCCGGGCAGCCGCACCTTGCGGGCGAGCTCCTTGGCGCGCTTGTCGATCTCGGTCTGCACGAGCTCCGGCTCGACCTCGAAGGTGAGCGCCTTGCGGACCGAAGTCTCCTCGATGTACTCGACTTTCAAAGGGATTCCTCTCGCGGGTCGCCGGCGGAGGCGGCACGTCCTCGGGACGCCCCTTCCGCCGCGGGGGTGACCGGGAAGGATAGCACGGAGCGCCTGCGCTACACTTCCGGGCGACCTCGCTGCGCGGGAGTGGCGGAACGGCAGACGCGCACGCCTTAGGAGCGTGTGCCCGAGAGGGCTTGGGGGTTCGAGTCCCCCCTCCCGCAGGGGTTGTTCCCCCGCCCGATCCGCGCGACGGGGCGCGCCGTGCGCGGCGGTTTTCGAGGAGGACGACGAGATGACGACGGGGAAGACGCTGACGGTGGCGATCCAGGGCGAGCGCGGGGCGTTCAGCCACCAGGCGGCGCTCGCGGCGCTCGGCGCGCAGGTCTCGGTCCTGCCGCGGGCCACCTTCGACGAGCTGTTCGACTCCGTGGTCGAGGGCCTGGCCGAGCGCGCGCTGGTGCCGATCGAGAACTCGCTCCACGGCTCGATCCACGAGAACTACGACCGCCTGAAGAGCCGGCCGCTGCACATCGTGGGCGAGACGCAGCTGCGGATCCGCCAGTGCCTGATCGCCCGCCCGGGCTCCTCCGTCGCGATGATCCGGCGCGTGGCCTCGCACCCGGTCGCCCTCGCGCAGTGCCGGCGCTTCTTCGCCGAGCGGCCGCAGGTCGAGGCGGTCACCGCCTACGACACGGCCGGCGCCGTGCAGGACCTGATGAAGGGCGGGCTCGCGACGCAGGGCGCGATCGCCTCGCGGCTGGCGGCCGAGCTCTACGGCGGCGTCGTGCTGCTCGACGGGATCGAGGACGACCCCGAGAACTACACGCGCTTCCTGCTGCTCGCCAAGGAGCCGGGACCGATCGAGCAGGCCAGCAAGACCTCGATCGTCTTCGTGCTCGACAACCGCCCGGGTGCCCTCTACCACGCGCTCGGCCTGTTCGCCTCGCGCAGCGTCGACCTGTGCAAGCTCGAGTCGCGGCCGCTGCGCGGCCACCCCTGGGAGTACTCCTTCTACGTCGACGTGCTGGGCGACCCCCGCGGCACCGCGGGCGAGGCGATCGAGGAGCTCGGCCGGGGCTGCCGCGAGCTGCGCGTGCTCGGCTCCTACCCGGAGGGCCTCAGCCGCGCCGCCGTGTGACAATGCCGCCCGAGTGGCGTGATGCCGATCCAGCACCGCGCCAGGACCCGAGACCGGATGCTTCAGCACAGACCGACTGACGATCCGCAAGGTCCACCCGCCGCGCGGCCCGCGCGCCCGCCACGCTTCGCGCTGGTGGCCGTGGTCCTGGCACTCGCAGTCGTCCCGGCCCCGGAGGCGGGAGTAGCGCCCCTGCTCGAGCACACCGCGGCCGTGGTGACCCTGACGCAGGAGGCCGCCTCGCGCCGCCTGCCCGTGCGGATCGAGGGGACGGTCGTCTACGCCGATGCCGAGTGGGGCCTCCTGTTCGTCGCGGACGGCACCGGCACGACGTTCGTGGATCCGCTCGGTCTGCCGGAGACGCCGGCCCTCGGCGCGCGCGTCGAGGTCCTGGGTGTCAGCGAGTGGCTGCGCGGAGGGGCCGCCGTGGCTGCCACCGAGGTGCGACCCATGGAGGCCGTCACGCCCGAGCTGCCCGTTCCCGGTCCGGCCGGGTCGCTGCGCTGGACCACGATCGAGGGCGTCGTGCGCAGCGCGACCAGCGAGCCCGGGCGCGGCGAGCTGCGCGTGGAGCACTCGGGGGCGCGCCTGCACGTGCACGTCCCCGCGGCGAGCCCGCCGGGCCTGGCCGACCTCGTCGACGCCAGGGTCCGGTTGCGGGGGGTACTCGAGGAGCGGCCGCAGGCCGGGCTCGAGCCGCGCCTGTTCGTACCCGGCTGGTCCGACCTGACGACGCTCGCCTCCGCGCCCGCCCTGCAGGCCGTGCCCCTGCTCACGCTGGCGGAGCTGCGGCAGCGGGCGGGCCTGGCCGGCCGCCCCGCGCACCGGGTGAGGCTGAGCGTGCGCGTGGCGGGTCGCAGCTCGGAACGGCGCTTCGTGGTGGAGGACGAGACGGGCTCGATCGAGGCCGAGCTGGTCCAGCCCGAACTGGTGCAGCAGGACTCGCGCATCGATCTGTGGGGTTTCCTCGCGGCCCGCGGGGAAGGCGTCCTGCTCGAAGACACCTACTGGCAGCAGTTCGTCAACGCCGCGACGGCGACGCGTCCCCCCGAGCCCGGCCTGCGCCGCCTGCGCGACGTCGCCGGGGTCCGCGGGCTCTCCCGCGCGGAGGCGACCCGCGGCTACCCGGTCGACCTGACGGCCGTCGTCACCTACGTCGACGCGACCACGAACCACCTGTTCCTGCAGGACGGGGCGGCGGCGATCTACGTGCACACCAACTACCGGGATCAAGGGGTCGAGCCGGGGATGCTCGTTCGGCTCCTGGGCCGATCGGCGCCCGGCAACCTGGCGCCGATCGTGGTCGAACCGCGGCTCGAGCCCATCCGTCGCGCGCCCCTGCCGCCGGCGGCTCGGGTCGGCGGGTCGCAGCTCCTGACCGGACAGGATGACTGCCGCCGCGTGCAGGTCACCGGCATCGTCCGCGCGGCGGCCATCCAGGCCGGGCGCCTCGACCGGGTGCACGAGGTGGAGGGCCGGCGCATCGAGGGCCGATTGCCCCGCGCCCCCGTCGAGCTCGACCCGCGCGCGCTGGTCGACCGGGCCGTCCGGGTCAGCGGCGTCGCCGGCTCGTTCCTGAACTGGCGCGGGCAGCTGCAGAGGGTGCTGCTGATGGTCGCGCGCGGTCAGGACGTCGAGCTGGAGCCGCCGGGCGTCGGCCCCGGCGCGAGCGGGCTGCCACTGACGCCGGTTGCGGACGTCCTGCGTGCCGGAGGCGAGCGGCTCTGGGGGCACCGCGTGCGGGTGTCGGGCGTCGTGCTGCACCAGGACCTCGCTCGTCGGGTGTTCCTCCGCGACCGCACGGGAACCGTCTCCGTGCAGCTGCTGCGTTCGCTGCCGACGTCGCCGGGCGACCAGCTCGACGTGCTCGGCTTCCCGGCCCCCGCGCGCCACGCCCCCGTGCTCGAGGATGCCGAGGCGCACATCCTGGCGCGCCGGCCGCCTCCGGCCGCCCTCCCCGTGGCCGCCGGCGAGCTGCTCGGCGGTGGCCACGACGGCGACCTGGTGTCGGTGCGCGGCCGCCTGCAGGACGTGGTGCCGAGCGACCTCGGCGCGGTGCTCTTCGCCGAGTCGGACGGCACGCTGTTCGAGGCGGCGCTCGAGGCCGAGACCTCCGGGGTCGTGCGGCTCGAACCGGGCAGCGTGCTGGAGATCAGCGGCATCGCCACTGTTCGCGAGGCGCTGGGAGAGGGGAGCCGGGCCCGGCTGCTGGTCCGCTCGTCCTCGGACATCCGCCTGTTGCAGACGCCGGCCTGGTGGACCCCGCGGCGGGTCAAGTGGCTGGTGAGCACGCTCGTGCTCGTGCTGGCCGGGGCGTTCGCCTGGGCCGTCACCCTGCGCGCGCAGGTGCGCGAGCGCACCCGCGAGCTGCGCGAGCGCATGGAGCACGAGGCTCAGGCCGAGCGGCAGCTGCGCGCCCGGGCGGAGGAGATGGTCGCGGAGCGCAGCGGTCAGCTCGCCGAGGCGCAGGAGAAACTGCTGCGCGAGCAGCGGATGGCGGCGCTCGGGAAGATCACCACCACGGTGAGCCACGAGCTGCGCAACCCGCTGGCCACGATCAGCGGCTCGCTGTTCCTGATCGGCGAGGCGCTGCCGGACGCCCCGGCTTCCCTGCAGCGGGCGCTGGCCCGCGCCGAGCGGGGCGTGCGCCGCTCGAACGACATCATCGAGGATCTGCTCGACTACGCGCGCACCCGGCCGCTCGAGCGGACCCGGTTCGAGCTCGATCCCTGGCTGCGCCAGGGGCTCGCCGACATCACGCTGCCGGCCGGGATCGAGCTCGTGCGCGACATGGCTTCGTGCGCGACCGTGGACGCGGATGGGGCGCGCCTGCTGAGATGTATCATCAACCTCGTGATGAACGCGGCCGAGGCCATTGGCGGCGCCGCTTCATCCGCCTCGGCGGGGCCGTCGCGCATCGAGGTGTCGACGCGGGAAGCGCACGGGCGGACCGAGATCCGGGTCAAGGACGACGGCCCCGGGGTGCCGGTCGAGATCCAGGAGCAGATCTTCGAGCCCTTCTTCAGCACGAAGAGCTTCGGGGTCGGGCTGGGCCTGTCGCTCGTTCGTCAGATCATGGGGCAGCACGACGGCGGCGTGGAGCTGACGAGCCGCCCCGGCGAGACCGTCTTCACGCTGTGGCTGCCTGTTTCAGGCAACCCGCCGGCGGCGCGCCTCGCGAGCCGGGAGGGAGGAGAAGCATGAGCGCCCGACTCAGGGTGCTGGTCGTCGACGACGACCCTGACCTGGCCGAGACGATCGAGGACATCCTCTCGGGCTGGGGCCACGAGGTGACCGTCGCCCACGACGGCGAGCGCGCGGTCGCGCTGTTCCGCGAACGGACCTTCGACCTGTGCTTCATGGACGTGCGGCTGCCGGGCGCCAGCGGCGTCGAGAGCTTCCTCGAGATCCGGCGCTTCCGACCGGAGGCGAAGGTCATGATCATGACGGGCTACAGCGTCGACGACGAGCTCGC
>JBGASI010000681.1:0-2225 GCA_044229815.1 Vicinamibacteria bacterium
GTTCACCACCAGGTTCACGACGATCTGGCCGAGCTGGACGCGCAGGCCCTCGACCAGGGGCAGGTCCTGCGCGAGCGCGAGCACGACCGCGACGCGGTTGTCCTCGAGCTCGCGCCGGACGAGCGGCAGCATCTCGCGGACGAGCGCCGAGAGGTCGAGCGCCGCGGCCTCGCTCCCGGCGGGCCGCAGGAACTCGCGCAGGCCCCGCACCACCTCCGAGACGCGCATGCCGTCGGCGACGATGTCGCCGAAGATCTGCGCGAGCTCGTCCGGGCGCTGGAGGTACTGCGCCAGGTGGCGCCGGCCGGCTTCGGCGTTGTTGACCATCGCCCCGATCGGCTGCCGGACCTCGTGCGCGAGGCTGACGGCCAGCTCTCCCGCGAGGGCAGCGCGCGAGACCTGCTCCAGTTGCGCGCGCAGGTCGTTCATCCGCTCGTCGGCCTCGCGTTGCCCCTCGAGGGCGCGCAGGCGCTCGGCATGGCGGTGCTCGAGACCGCGGATCCGCGCGCGGATGCCGGCGGCGAGGGTGAAGGCGAGACCGAGGCCGAGCGCCAGCCGGAAGGCCGTCGTCTGCCACCAGGCGGGCAGGACGTCGAGGACGACCGACGCGGGCGAAGCGGACCAGACGCCGTCCTCGTTGCGGGCCTCGACGAGGAAGCGGTGGGGGCCGGGGCCGTCGGGTGACCAGTCCACCGTGCGCTCGGCCCCCGCGTCGACCCAGTCGCTGTCGATGCCCTCGATCCGGAAGCGAAAGCGCATCCTCTCCGGGTACAGCGGGGCGTCGGCGGTGAAGTCCACGCGCACCCGCGTGGTCAGGGGCGGGATGCGGACCGTCGACCCGAGGGGCAGCCTGCGGTCGGCGGCCTGAACCGCCTCGATCCGGATCTCGGGAGGCGTCGTGTTGAAGGGAAACGCCGCGGCGTCGAGCCGCACGGCCCCGTCTATCGTCCCGAACCAGAGCCGCCCTCCGTCCGCGAAGCCCGCCGGGCTGCCGAAGTTGGCCTCCGGCACGCCCCGCTCGCTGCCGAGCACGACGGGCGACAGCGCCCGCGCGCGGCCCGCCACGATCGCCGCCACGTCGCGCTTCTCGATCACGGCCACCCCGCGGTTCGTCGAGATCCAAAGGCGCCCGCGCCCGTCGTCCAGGATCCCCGAGACCGAGTTGTCCGGCAGTCCCTGGCGGACGGTGAGGCGCGCGACGTGGCCCTCGCTGAGCCGGCCCACGCCGCCCCCGTAGGTGCCGATCCACGTCACGCCGTCCGCCTCGGTCACGATGTCGCGCACCAGGCCTCGCGGCACGCCCTCGGCCCTGCCGAAGCGGGTCGTCGCGCTGGCCGACACGCGAAACGCCTCGCCGTCGCCCCCGAGCCAGAGGGCGCCGTCCTTGCCGAGCGACGCCGACATGAGCGGCGCCGGCAGCCGCATCTCGCGCGCCAGCCCGCCGTCGGGCGTGAGGCGCAGGACGCTCCCGCTCCGTGACGCGACCCATACCGAACCGTCCGCGTTTCCCACGATCGGTCCCTCGTCGAACGGCAGGGCGCTCGTGAGGCGCTGCGCCTCGCCACGGCCCCTTTGGACGCGGAACAGGCCGGGCCCCACGCGTGCCCAGACCGTGCCGGCGGGGCCCGGCGCCAGCGAGACGCCGCAGGGGGGCAGGCGCGCGGCGTCGCGCCGGGCTGGCAGGCGAACGGGCGAGCTGGCTCCCGAAGCGTCGATGTGGAAGAGGGCCGCGCAGCCGCTGGCCACGAAGGCGCCGCCCGCGCCGTCCGGGGCCAGCGCGGCCACGTCGCGCAGGCCCGACTCCGCCCCGAAGCGCCGCGTCGGCATCGGGTTGACCCGGTACAGCCCGCCTCCCGAGGTCCCGACCCACAGGCTGCCTTCGCCGTCGAGTCTGAGCGAGCGGACGGGCATGTCGGGGGGCAGCCCGAGCTGCAGCGAGGCGCGGCGCCACGAGCCGTCGGCCTGACGCTCGAGCCGTGACACGTCGCCGGGCGTGCCCACCCACAGCGCGTCCTCGCCGGCGGACTCGATCGCCGTCGCCCCTCCCTCGAGAGGCGGCCGGACCGCCAGCGGCTCGAGCTGGCCGTCGAGGACGCGCGCGATGCCGCGCCGCAGGCCGGCCCAGAGGCCACCTCCGGAACGGGACGAGACGATCGGGTCCCGACCCTGCAGGGCCAGCGTGGTCCCCGCCGAGTCGCCCGTCATCCGGACCAGGCGGTTGCCCC
>JBGASI010000120.1:0-11203 GCA_044229815.1 Vicinamibacteria bacterium
AAGGACCGGTACTGGGTGTGGGTCAACCGCGAGAGCGGACTCGTCGAGCGCTGGGAGTTCGTGCTGAAGGGCGAGAAGACGGCGCCCGTGCCGTTCGAGTGGAAGGGCTGGAAGACGTTCGGCGCGATCCGCCTGGCGGACGACCGCGTCAACCCGCAGGACGGCACGCGGATCCACTTCCCCGTGCTCGAGGTCCCCGCCAGCGTGCCCGAGGCGAGCTTCGCGACGCCCTGAGCGCGAAGCGCTCGCGCGCCGGCGCCCGCGGCCGCGCGCCCGGGGCGTGTTAACCTAGTGGTCTGGAGCCGCGCGGGCCATCCTGGTCCCTCCACGCGCCCACGGAGGTCCCGATGGCTCGACGTTCTCTGCTGTCTCCACAGCCCTACCGCGACACGGCCCCGGCGCGAGCCGGCGCGCACTGGAGCAGGACATGAAGCCGGTGCGCCAGGGGCAGTGCCTCAGGCACGACCTCTTCGGCATCGGCATCGCGGCGTCGTCGAACGAGGAGCGGACCACGATCGACTTCTACGAGCACGGACGCAAGACGTTCGTGACGGGCATCCTCGCAGCCGAGCTCGTCGCGGACGCGCCGCCCAAGCCGCCGAAGCCCAGGGGGGCCGGCGGCCGGAAGACCACCGGCAACGCGCAGTGAACCGCCCCGCAGCGGTCCGCTACCTCGGCTTCGAGTCGGCCACGGACGGACGCCGCTACAGGCTGCAGGTGGACGCCGGCGACGACGCGCGCGTGTTCGTGATGGTCATCCCGCACGCGGCCTTCACCTCGCGCGAAGCGCGCTTCCAGGACGCGCCCGACCTGTGCTTCGCGCGGTTGCAGCGCGAGCTCGAGGCCGACGCCACGCTGGCGCCCGGAGCGCCCGTGGTGCTCACCAGCGCGGACTTCGCCGACTACCGGGACCGCCAGGCGAAGCGCGTGCCCGAGCGCAAGCGCCGCCGTCCGAGCGGCTCGCTCGAGCCCCTCAAGAGCGACACCAGCGAAGGCGCCTGAAGGCCCGCAGCAGCCCGTCCGCCCAACGATGCACAGGAGGAAGAAAACAGAGTGAGCAAGGTGTTCGTCGGAAATCTCAGCTTCGACACGACGCGTGAGGAGCTCGAGGCTTTGTTCGTGCCGTTCGGCGAGCTCGCCGAGCTCGTGGTCCCCACGGACCGCGACACCGGCCGGCCGCGGGGCTTCGCGTTCGTCACGTTCGCGAGCGCGGAGAGCGCCACCCAGGCCATCCAGAAGCTCGACGGCGTCGAGCTGGGCGGACGCAACCTGCGCGTGAACGAGGCCACCGAGCGGCCGGCCCGGTCGTTCGGCGGCGGCGGCGGCGGCTTCGCCCGCCCGTTCGGCGGCGGCGGCGGCGGCGGCGGCCGACCCGGCGCCGGCGGCCCGCCCTCCCGGCCGAAGGGCAGCCGACGCAACATCCGCGGGCGCAAGCGCAGCATCTGGTAGGCGGACGTGAAGTCCCTCCCGCGGCCCTGAGGCGGAGCTTCGCCCCGCCCCGGGGCGGCTTGACGGAGGGACGGGAACAGCGTATGTTGGAGTTCAGCTAGTCGGCGTTTTCTTTGGCGTTTGCACGGAGGCCGCCCGCAGTGGGCGGCTTTTTCGTTCGTGGACGTGCAGGGGGCGTTGCGACGGGCTCTGGCCAAGGAGGCCTGCACGTCAATGATCGAAGGTACCGTGAAGTGGTTCAACGAGTCGAAGGGTTTCGGTTTCCTGTCGCGCGAGGGCGGACCTGACGTCTTCGTTCACCACTCGGAGATCCGTGCGGATGGGTTCCGGACGCTCGCCGAGGGCGACCGGGTCCGGTTCGAGGTCGCGGACAGCCCGAAGGGGCCGCGCGCCGCGAACGTCACCCGGATCTGACGGCTCGCGAGAGCTGTCCACGAGCGCCCGGGGTCGGAAGGCCCCGGGCGTTTTGTCTTCCGGGAACAGCACGGTCGACATACGATCAGGCGCCATGAGCGCGCCGGTCGCCGAGCCCTCCTACAGCCGAGGCGAGGAACGCGCGAACGCCCTGTCGCACGGGGCGGGCGTGCTGCTCGCGGTCTTCGGGCTCGTCATCCTCGCCCGCAGCGCTGCGGCGCGCGGCACGACGCGGGAACTGGTGGCGTGCTGCGTCTTCGGCGCGACGCTCGTCCTGCTCTACGGCTGCTCGACGCTCTACCACTCGCTGCCCCACACGCCGGCGCGCCGGCTGCTGCGCGTGCTCGACCACTCGGCCATCTTCCTGCTGATCGCGGGCACCTACACGCCGTTCACCCTGGTCACCCTGCACGGGGCCTGGGGCTGGTCCCTGTTCGCCTTCGTCTGGGGCCTCGCCATCGTCGGCATCGGCCTGCGCCTCGTCCTCCCCCGCCGGCCGACCGCGCTGTTCGTGACGCTGTACCTGGCCATGGGCTGGTGCGTCGTCGTCGCGGCGCGGCCCCTGGCGGCCGCCATCCCGCCGCCCGGCCTCGTCCTGCTCGCCGCCGGCGGGCTCGCCTACTCCGGCGGGGTGGTCTTCTACCTCTGGCGCCGCCTGCCCTACCACCACGCGATCTGGCACGGCTTCGTGCTGGCGGGCAGCGCGCTGCACTACTTCGCCGTGCTCTTCTACCTCGGCCCGGCCTGAAGGAGACGCGACGATGGGCGCTGACACGCCGTACCTCCCGCCGGACGAGGCGCCGACGCGCGAGGAGCTGGACCGCTCGCGCGGGCTCGTGCTGCTCGAGTTCGGCACGCCCTCGTGCGGCTTCTGCCGGGCGCTCGCCCCGCGCATCGCCGAGCGGCTCGCGCAGCACCCGCAGCTGCGCCACGTGAAGGTGGAAGACGGCCCGGGCCGGCCGCTCGGCCGCTCGTTCAAGGTCCGCCTGTGGCCGAACCTGGTCTTCCTGCGCGACGGTCAGCCGCTGCGCCAGCTGGCGCGCCCGAGTCACGCGGCGCTCGACGAGGCCTTCGAGGCCCTCGGCAGCTAGAGTCCGACGCCGCCCGCGGCGGACGTTTGCTAGAGTGAGCGCGGCTCCGGGGAACGGGGCGGGAGGCGACTCTGGCGAGCACCTGTGCGCAGCACCCGGACCGGCCGGCCCGCGCACTGTGCATGACCTGTGGCCGGGCCGTGTGCGAGGAGTGCGCCACGACCTGGGAGGGCATCCACCACTGCGCGTCGTGTCTCGCCCGCCTGGGTCGCCGGGCGCCGGCGGGCGTCGCGCTGCCGGGCCTGCTGGCCGTCCTGGTCGCGGCCGCCGCCCTGTTCTGGGCGCTGGTGCGCCTGATGGTGTGGGCCGGGGTGATGGCCGTCGAGGTCCTGTGAGCCCCCGGGGAGCGCCGGTCACCGAGCAGGTCGACGACGCCGCGGACCTGGTCGACGCGCTCGGGCTGCCGTGGACCGGCCTGCTGTGGGCGACGGCCGCCCCGCTGCGGCTCGCGCAGGCGCACCTTGCCGCCCGCCTGCTGGAGCTGGGCGGCGAGGCACGGGCCTACGGCGACCACCTGCGCCAGCTCGCGCTCGCCACGGCGCTCGCGTTCCTCCTCTCGCTCTGGGGGCGCGCCGTCTTCGCCCGCGCCTGCAGTCTGCGGCTGAGTTCGCTGGCCGAGCCCGGGACAGCGGCGCTGCGGGTGCCTGCGGCCGGCCTCGTCACCTACGCCTACGCCGCCCTCGCCCTCGAGGCACTGAGCTTCGCCAGCGCCCCGGCGCTCGTGACGGTGCCGGCGCTCGCGCTGGCCGCGGGCCTCGTCGCGGCGACGTCGCCCCTCGTCGAGCGGCCCGGTCCGTGGAGGCCCTTCGCGCTGATGGCCGCCAGCGCCGGCCGCGCGACGCCCCTCCTGGGCCTCGGCCTGCTCTTCGTGGCCGCGGCGCTCCTGGCGGCCGCCAACCTGTGGATGCTCGCGCAGGTCGGGCTGTGGCTCGCGGGCGGGGTCGCCGGCCTGGACCTCTCCCGCTGGCAGGGGCTGCTCGGCGCGGGCAACCCGCGCGCGCTGCTGCTGGCCGCCGCCGGCGGCTGGCTCCTGGTCGAGCCCGGGTGGCTCGCCACGCTCGCCGTGCACGTGCACAAGGCCCGCTCGCGGGCGAGCGGCGAGGACCTGCGCCTGTGGTTCGAGCGACTGCGCAAGGCGGCGGCATGAGGCGGCGCGCGCTCGTCGCCGCGGCCGCGCTCTGCCTCGCTCGGGCGGCGGCGGCCGCCGGCCAGGCGGAACCGCTCGACCTCGCGGAGTACGAGCGGCGCCTGGGCGCGATCGCCGACGGGATCGCCGCCGGGCGCCTCGACGAGGCCCGGGCCGGGGCCGGCGCCCTGCGCTCGACGCCCGTCGCCTGGGCCGGCGAGACGCTGGCGCCCGACCTCCCGGTGCTCGACGCGATCGTCGCCGCGCGCAAGCCCGCCGAGGTCCGCGCGGCGGCCCACCGCCTGGAGCGTCTGCTCGCGGCCCTCGGCGCGGGCGCCCGCTTTGACACTGCGCCGGAGTCCCGCCCCGACCTGCTCGCTCGCGTGACCCAGCCGGACCCCGTGCGCCGCGGGGGCGACGTCGCCACGCTGCGCGTCGGGCCGCTGTCGTTCCCCGAGCGCGTCGAGGCCGCGCTGCTCGCGTTCGCGGACTGGTTCGGGGACTTCTTGCGCCGGCTGCTCGATCGGATCCGAGACCTGAAACCGCGAGCCGAGCCTGCGGCTCCCACGCCGGGCCGCACGGCGGCCGTGGCGATCGCCTTCGCGCTCGCCGTGGTGGTGGTCCTGGCGACCCTCGTGATCCGGGCGCGGCGCGGCCGCACGGCGCGGCCGGCGCCCGAGGCGCTCCCGATCGCCTCCTCCGCGCGCGACGAGGACCCGCTCTCCCGTGACGCCTCCGCCTGGGAGCAGCTCGCGGCGCAGCTGGCCGGCGCCCGCCGCTTCCGCGAGGCGATCCGCGCCTGGTACCACGCCGTGCTCGTGAGCCTCTTCGGCGCGGGGCTCTTGCACCACCAGCGGGGCCGCACCAACTGGGAGTACGTGTCGCGGCTCGAGCCGGACCTCGCCTGGCGGCCCGCGTTCGTGGCCCTGACCCGGCTCTTCGACCGCGAGTGGTACGGGCGCCGCTCGAGCGAGCCGGAGGCGCTGGCGGAGTGCGCGCGGACCGCGCGCGGGATCCTGGCCGCGGTGCACGGCGCGCGGAGGTCCCGTTGACGGCGCCCCGGGCGCTGCCGGCGGCGCTCGCCGCGGCGATCTTCCTCGCCGGCGGGTTCTTCGTGCTCAGCGCGGGCGGGCGCCGCAGCGACGCCGGCTTCGAGCCCGGCTCCGTCTTCAACGAGACGCCCGCGGGAGCGTCGACGGCGCTGCACTACCTGCGCGCACGCCGGGCGGGCGGCGCCGGGATCCTCTCACGACGGGTTGCCGCGCAGGCGCTCCCGTCCGACGCGGTGCTCTTCCGCCTCCGGCCCCGGCGCACGTCGTTCGCCGCGTCCATGGAGGAGAAGACGAGCCGACCACCTCGCCCCAAGCCGCGCCCCCTGCTGACGCCGGCCGAGGAGGCCTGGCTGCGCGGCGGCGGCCGGCTGGTGCTCGCCCTCGACGAGGACTACGGGCCACTGCAACTTCCGCCCGCCCGCTCGCGCGCGGCCCTGCGCAAGACCTTCCCGTTGTGGCCGGGCGTCACCGCGCTCGAGCCGGCGGCGCCCCTGCGCGAGCTCACGGGCCCGGCGGCGGACGAGGCGCACGCCGTGTTCACCAGCGGGCCCGCGCGCGTGCTCTCCCGCCTGACGCTCGGCCGCGGCGAGGTCGTGCTGCTCGCCGCCCCCGAGCTGCTCGAGAACGATCGCCTCGCGCGGGCCGACCACCTGAAGCTGCTCGAGGCGCTCGCGCCCGAGGGCCGGCCGGTGCTTTTCGACGAGTGGGCCCACGGCCTCGGCCACGACGAGGGCCTCTTCCGCCTGCTCCTGGCCTGGGGCTTCGGGCCGGCGCTGGCGATCGGGACGCTCGCCTTCGCGCTCGCGCTCTGGCGCGGCCGCGCGCGCCTGGGCCCGCCCCAGGAGGACGCGCTCGACGCGCGCTCCGAGGCCGTCGACCTCGTCGACTCGCTGTCCCAGCTCTACGACCGCGCGCTCTCGCGCCGCGAAGCGGCTTCGCTCCAGCTCGAGGGCTTCGCGCGCGCGGTCGCCCTGCGCACCGGCCTGCGCGGGGCGACGCTCGAGCGGCGCGTCCGCGAGCTGCTCGCCGGCCCGCCGCCGCCGCCCGCCACGTCCGAGATCCCCGCGCGCGAGCTGACGCGGCGGATCGCCCTCGTCAACGCCGGTTACCGGAGGCTGGAGGAGCATGTTCACACTCGCCGACGTCCATGACCGCTGGCGCGCCCTGCGCGAGCGACTCGACACGGTGATCCTCGGCCAGGACGCCGTGAAGGAGAAGGTCCTCACCTGCGTGCTGGCCGGCGGGCACGCCCTGGTCGAGGGCGTGCCGGGCACCGGCAAGACGCTGCTGGCGCTCTCGCTCGCCCGCCTGCTCGGCGTGCGCTTCCGCCGCGTCCAGTTCACCCCGGACCTGATGCCGGCGGACCTGATCGGGAACAACGTCTACAACCAGAAGAGCCAGCAGTTCGAGTTCCGGCCGGGGCCGATCTTCACCGACCTGCTGCTCGCGGACGAGGTGAACCGCACGCCGCCCCGCACCCAGGCGGCCCTGCTCGAGTGCATGCAGGAGTCGGCGGTCACGGTGGACGGCACGCGCTACCGCATCTCGCCCGTGTTCACGGTGCTGGCCACGCAGAACCCGGTCGAGTTCGAAGGGACCTACCCGCTGCCCGAGGCGCAGCGCGACCGCTTCCTGATGAAGGTCGCGATCGACTACCCCGCGCGCGAGGACGAGGCGCGGGTCGTCGCGTCCTACGCCTCGGGCCTGCGCCTGCACGAGCAGGGCGTCTCCTCGCTCGAGCCCGCGCTGAGCAAGGACGAGCTCGTGGCCTGCCGCCAGGCGGTGGCGCAGGGGGTGCGAGTCGACGCGGGCATCCAGCGCTACGTGCTCGACGTCGTCAGCGCCACCCGGCGCGACGAGGCGGTCCAGATCGGCGCCGGGCCGCGCGCCTCGCTCGCCCTCGTGGACTGCGCGCGGGCCCGCGCCGCCTTGGTCGGCCGCGACTTCGTGACGCCCGACGACGTCAAGGAACAGGCTGAGGCGGTCCTGGCGCACCGCGTCACGCTCGCCCCGGAGTCCGAGATGGAGGGCACGACGCTGGCCGAGGTCCTGCGCCGGATCTTCGAGGCGGTGGAGGTCCCGCGCTAGCCCATGCGACCCGGCCCCCTGCTCGTCCGCGCGCTCGCCAGGACCGCGGCGGCCTCGCTGCTGGTGCCGCGCGCGCCGGCGCTCTACTGGGTGCCGCTCGCCCTGGTGCTGGCGCTGCTCGCCCTGGCGGCGGCCGAGGCCCTCTCGCTGCGCCGCGTCGGCGTGTTCGTGGAGACGGCCGCCGGGCACGTGCTCGCGCTCGGCGCCAGCGGGACGGTCGGCCTGGCCCTGCGCAGCGACGCCGGGCGCGCCCTGCGCGTGGTCGTGCGCCAGCCCTGGCCCGCGCTCGTCGAGCCCGCCGCCTCGGAGCTCGAGGGGGTCGTGCGCCCCGGCGAGCTGCTGCGCCTCGAGCTGCCGGTGCGCGCCGCCCGGCGCGGGCGCGAGGCGCTCCCCGCGCCGGCCGTGGCTGTCACCGGATACGGCCTGGTCGAGCGGCGCCTGCGGCCGGCGCTCGCGGCCGAGCTCTCGGTGGTGCCCGACCTGCGCGCGGTGGGCCGCCTGCACGCGAGGCTCAACCAGTTCGCGCTGCGCGGCCTGGGCTCGCGCCTCTCGGCCCGTCTCGGCAAGGGCCGCGAGTTCGACCGCCTGCGCGAGTACGTCAGCGGCGACGAGTTCCGGGACGTGGCCTGGAAGGCCTCGGCGCGGCACGGCAAGCTGATCACGCGCGAGTTCCGACTCGACCGCTCTCAGGACGTGCTCGTCTGCCTCGACTGCGGCCACCGGATGGCGGCGCCGGTCGCCGGCCTCACCCGCCTCGACCACGCGGTCGACGCCGCGCTGCTGCTCGCCTACGGCTGCAACCGCATGGAGGACCGCGTCGGCCTCGTCTCCTTCGCCGCCTCGGTCACGGCCGGCCCGCGCCCGGGCCGCGGGGCCGCGCACCTGCGCCGGCTCACCGCCTTCGCGTCGGCGGCGCACGCCGGCTTCGTCCACAGCGACTACCCGGCGCTCGCGGCCGAGCTGCGCCGCGGCCTGCGCCACCGCACGCTGCTGGTGCTGTTCACGGCGCTCGCGGAGCTGGACCCCGAGCCGCTGCTGCGCGCCGCGCGCGCTCTCTCGCCGCCGCACCTGCTGCTGGTGGTCGTGCTCCACGACCCCGACCTCGAGGCCGCGGCGCGGACGCTGCCCTCGGACAAGCGGGAGCTGTGCCGCGCCCTGGTGGCGCAGGACCTGTGGTCCGCCCGCGAGCAGGCCGTCCGCGACCTGCGCCGGCTGGGCGCGCTCGTCGTCCTGAGCACCCCGCGGGACGCCGGGATCGACGCGATGAACGCCTACATCGACGTGAAGCGGCGGCAGCTGCTGTGAGCGGCGCGCGGCCGGCGACCGGCATGGACGTCGGGCGTTTCGTGCGCGAGCGGCAGCTGCGCTGGGCCCGCTACGAGGCGCTGCTCGACGCGGTCGAGCGGCTGCCGGACCACGAGCTGGGGGCGCAGCGCCTGCTCGAGCTGGTGCGCCTCTACCGGCAGACCGCCTCCGACCTCAGCCAGGCCCGCAGCGGGACGGCGAACCCGGCCCTGCTGGCCCGGCTCGACACGCTGGCCGGTCGCGGCTACCGCGTCGTCTACCGGCGCTCGCACGGGCGGCGCCTCGCCGACGAGCTGCGCTCGTTCTTCCGCAGCGGCGCGCCGGCCGCGTTCCGCCGCGAGCGAGCGTACGTGCTGGCCGCCACCGCGGCCTTCCTGCTCGGCGCCCTCGTCGGCTTCGGCGCGGTCCTCGCGGACCCGGCGAACGCGGGCCGGCTGGTGCCGCCCGAGCTGCACAGCGAGAGCCCGCGTGCCCGGGTGGAGCGGATCGAGGCGAGCGAGGAGCGCATCGCCTCGCTCGACGACGCCTCCGAGTTCTCCTCGTTCCTCTTCTCCCACAACATCCAGGTCGCCTTCCTGGCCTTCAGCCTCGGCGCGCTCACGCTCGTGGGCGGAGGCTGGCTCCTCTTCTACAACGGGGTCCTGCTGGGCGCGGTGGCGGCGGCCTACCTCGCGGACGGCGTGTCGGTGTTCTTCGTGGCCTGGGTCGGGCCGCACGGCGCGCTCGAGCTGCCGGCGATCGTCTTCGGCGGCGCCGCGGGCCTGCGGCTCGGGCGCGCGCTGCTCCTGCCGGGGCCGCTCTCCACCGGCGCCTCGCTGCGGCGGGCGCTGCCCTCCGTCTGGAGGATGCTGCTCCTGACCGCGCTCGTGCTGGTGGCCGCCGGCCTCGTCGAGGGCTCGTTCTCCCAGATGACCGCCCGCACCATCCCCTACCCGGCCAAGATCGCCGTGGCGGTCCTGCTCTTCGGCGGGCTCGCGTTCTGGCTGTTCGGGCGGCGCCAGGAGGAGGCCACGTGACGCGCGCGCGTGTGGTGCTGACGCCCGAGCACGTCGAGATCCGACTCGAGCCCGCCGGGCTCGGCAGCCGCTTCGTCGCCCTGACGGTCGACCTCGTCCTGATGCTGGCCGCGGGAACGACGGCCTCCACGCTCGCGACGGCGTTGCCGGGCGGCGCGGGGCCCCTGGTGCGATCGCTGCTGCTGCTCCTCCTGGGCTGGGGCTACCACGTCTACTTCGAGCTGCGACACCAGGGGCAGTCTCCCGGCAAGCGGATCGTCGGCATCCGCGTCGTGGACGGGCGCGGCCTGCCCTTGAGCCTCGAGCAGTCGTTCGTGCGCAACGTGGTGCGCCTCGTCGACGCCCTGCCGATCGGCTACGCCCTCGGCGCGGCGGCCTGCCAGCTCGACCCGCTGCGCCGGCGACTGGGCGACCTGGCGGCGGACACGCTCGTGGTGCGCGAGCGGCGCACGCTCGAGCCGGAGCGCCGTCGCGGGGGCGACCGCTCCTGGAACAGCCTCCGCACGCCGCGGCTGCTGCGCCTGGCCCGCCACCGCATCTCGCTCGAGGAGCGCGAGCTGCTCTCCGCCCTCTGCCTGCGCGCGGAGGAGCTCGACGCCAAGCCCCGCTTCGAGCTGATGGAGGACGTGGGACGGCACTACCGGGAGCTCCTGGGCATCGAGGATCCGAGGCTCTCCGGGGAGAGCCTGGTGGGGGGGGGGAAAGCGTCGCTGAGGCGACGGGCCCTCTGCTAGGATCCGCGCTGGCCATGGCCTGCGCGCACCACCCCGAGGTCGAGACGGGCGTCGAGCGCTGCCACCGCTGCGGCGCGCCGTTCTGCGCCGACTGCTTCGTGGTGCTGCAACAGCACGTGTACTGCGCCGTCTGCAAGGTCGAGCACGTGCGCGACCTGCGCTCCGGCATCGTCCCCGGCGCGCTCGACCTGGCCGGGATCGGCCGGCGGCTGCTGGCCGCCTGGCTCGACGGCGCCGTGACCACGGCCGTGGCTTACGCGATCCTGATCCCGCTGATGATCCCGCTGCTGGCGCTCTCGGACGCGAAGTCCCCGCCCGGCCCGGGCCAGACGATCGCGGCCCTGCTGATGTACCCGATCCTGTTCGGCGTGCCGTTCGTCTACGAGGGCTGGCTGCTGCAGAGGCAGGGCCGCACCCTGGGCAAGCTGGCCCTGGGCCTGCGCGTGGTCACGCCCGAGGGCGGCACGCTCGGCCGCGGCCAGGCGTGGGGCCGCGCCGCGCTCAAGGTGGTGCTCGGCGCCTGCTGTGGCGTCACCTACCTGCCGGCGCTGTTCACGCGCGAGCGGACCTGCCTGCACGACCTGATCGCGCGCACGCGGGTGGTGAGGGTCGCGCGGTGAGCGTCAGCTGCCCCCGCTGCGACCGCCCGCTCGAGCTCGGGGGGCTGGTGTCGGGGCCCCAGGCCTGCCCGCTGTGCCGCGGCCGCTTCGAGGCCGTGCGCTTCGACCCGCCGGAGCCCGACACGCGCGTGCGGCGCCTGGCGGAGTCCGGCCCCGAGGCCGCCAGCCCCTGCCCGCTGCACCCGGGCAACGCCGCGCGGGCACACTGCGCGCGCTGCGGCGTCTTCACCTGCGACCTGTGCCGGGTCGAGCTCTCCGACCGCGTCGTCTGCCCGGCCTGCTTCGAGCGGCTGGCCGACGAGCTGCCC
>JBGASI010000121.1:0-10897 GCA_044229815.1 Vicinamibacteria bacterium
GAAGGTCGCCGCCACGACGTTGCCCTGGCGCACCAGGACCGGCTCGGCGCCGTGGCGGCCGAGCACCTCCACGCCGGGGAAGAGCGCCTGGAAGCGCGGGGCGCGGATGAACACCGCATCGACGGCGCCGCCGAGCGCCGGCGCGTCGACCGTGGCCTCGAACGAGTCGCGCTGGCGGCCGAAGGCGTTGCGCTCGATCACGGCGTCGAGCAGGCCCAGGCTCGCCTGCCGCGGCCGCACCTCGCGCGCCAGCAGGATCGCCCCGGCGCAGGTGCCGGCGAGGATCGCGCCCGAGTCGCGGAAGCGGCGCAGGGCCGCGAACCAGGGCTCGTCCCGCATGAGGTTGAGCAGCGTCGTGCTCTCGCCACCCGGGATCACGAGCCCGGCGAGGCCGTCCAGCTCCGCCACACGGCGCACCTCGCGCACGGGCACGCCCAGCTCGCGGAAGGCCGCCGCGTGGGCCGCGAAGTCGCCCTGCAGCGCGAGGACGCCGAAGGGCCGCGCCATCACCAGCCTCGCGTCGCGAGCCGCTCCGCGTCCGTCAGCTGCGCGGTCTCGAGCCCGGGCATCGCGTCGCCGAGCCCGCGCGAGACCTCGGCCACCACCTTCGCGTCCTGCCAGTGGGTGGTTGCGCGCACGACGGCCTTCGCCCGCACGGCCGGGTTCTCGGACTTGAAGATGCCCGAGCCGACGAAGACGGACTCGGCGCCGAGGGCCATCATCAGCGCCGCGTCGGCGGGCGTCGCGATGGGGGCGCCGAGCCCCTTCGCCTCGGCCATCAGCTCCTCGGGCCGCAGCAGCGTGAGCCGCCGGATCCCGGTCGTGACGGCCCGCATGTGGCGCACGGCCTCGACCACGTTGCCGGTGCCCGCTTCGCCCTTCGTGCGCACGAGCGCGGCGCCCTCGCCGATGCGGCGCAGCGCCTCGCCGAGGTCGCGGCAGCCGCACACGAACGGGATCCCGAACGCGAGCTTGTCGACGTGGTGCGCGTCGTCGGCCGGCGTCAGCACCTCGCTCTCGTCGATGAAGTCGACGCCGAGCGCCTCGAGCACGCGCGCCTCGGCGAAGTGGCCGATCCGGCACTTGGCCATCACGGGGATCGTGACCGCCTCCATGATGCGAGTGACGACGTCGGGGTCGGCCATGCGCGCGACGCCGCCGTCGCGGCGGATATCGGAGGGCACCCGCTCGAGCGCCATCACGGCGACGGCGCCCGCGTCCTCGGCGATCTTCGCCTGCTCGGCGGTCGTGACGTCCATGATGACCCCGCCCTTCAGCATCTCGGCAAGGCCCGTCTTGAGCGTCAGGGTCCCGGTCTTGTGGTCGCCCATGGCCGTTTCGTCTCCCTCGAATCGAAATGTATCGATACAAAATGGCTCTGCGCTGCGCCTTTCTCGAATGTATTGCTGGAAATGAAGGGCGTCAATCACTATATTGACACCATGACAATCTGGAAGCCCAGGCTCGAGGGGCGAAGCGGGCCGCGCTACGCCGCGATCGTCGACGCCCTGGCGGAGGACTACGCGGCGGGGGGGCTGGCCGGCGGGCAGCGGCTGCCCACCCACCGCGAACTGGCCGACACGCTCGGCGTGACCGTCGGGACCGTCAGCCGGGCCTACGCCGAGGCGTCGCGTCGAGGGCTCGTCTCGGGCGAGGTGGGACGCGGCACGTTCGTGCGCGGCCCGGCGCCGGCGGTCGCCCCCGACGACGACGGCGGCCTCGTCGACCTCGGGCAGAACCACCCGCCGGAGCCGCCGGCGCAGCCCCAGCGCTCGGCGCTGCTCGCCACGCTGTCCTCGCTCGTGAGCCGCGGGGATGTCGGCCGGCTCCTCGACTACCCGGCGGCGGGCGGAAACGCCGCCGACCGGGAGGCGGGGGCCGCCTGGATCGCCCGCGCGTCGGTCGAGGCCCGGCCGGAGGACGTGCTCGTGTGCACCGGCAGCCAGCACGGGCTCACCGTCCTGCTGGCGACGCTGCTCGAGCCGGGCGACCTGCTGCTGACGGAGGAGCTGACCTACGCGGGGCTGAAGGCCGTCGCCTCGCTCCTGCACCTGCGGCTGCGCGGGCTGGCGATCGACGCGGACGGGCTGCGCCCCGACGCCCTGGCCGAGGCCTGCCGGGAGGGGGCGTGCAAGGCCGTCTACCTGATCCCGACCCTGCACAACCCGACCACGGCGGTGATGCCCGAAGAGCGCCGGCGCGAGATCGTGGCGGTCGCGCGCGAGCACGGGCTGGCGATCGTCGAGGACGACGTGCACGGCCTGCTGCCGCCGGAGCGGCCCCGCCCGCTCGCGGCGCTGGCGCCCGAGCGCACGTACTACCTGACCAGCACCTCGAAGACGCTCGCCCCCGGCCTGCGCATCGCCTACGTGAAGGCGCCGCCCGCGATGGTGCCGCGGCTCGAGGCGAGCCTGCGCGCCACGACCTGGGCGGTGGCGCCGCTGACGGCGGCCGTCGCCTCGGCCTGGATCATGGACGGCACCGCCGACGCGCTGCTCGCGGCGCGCCGGCGCGAGGCGCGCGAGCGCCAGGCGATCACGCGCGAGCGGCTGCCGGGGGCCGATCTGGCCAGCCAGGCCGAGGCGTACTACCTCTGGCTGCGCCTGCCCGAGCCCTGGCGCGGCGAGCGCTTCGCGGCGGAGGCGCGCGCGCGCGGCGTGCTGCTGACGCCGGCCGAGGCCTTCAGCGTCGGCCGCGCGGCGGTGCCGGACGCGGTGCGCCTGTGCACCGGCGCCGCCCGCTCGCGCGAGGCGCTGCGCCGCGGGCTCGACGTGGTGGCCGACCTGCTGCGCCGCGGCGGCGCCGCGGGCGCGCCGGTCGTCTAGCGCTCGTCGTCGGCGTCCTCGTCCCCGTCGTCCTCGATCGCCCGCACGAAGGCCGCGCGCACCGGCGCCGGCATCTCGGACGACGCGCCGCGGACCGACTTCCAGATCACCTGATTGAGCGCCAGCTCCGGCGCGAGGTCGGCCTCCTGCAGGTTCATGCGCAGCGACGCCTCCGCGCCCGGCGCGTCCTCGCGGTTCCTCTCGTCGAGCGGCACCCGCGCCGCGCGCGCCTCGAACCCGGCGGCGGACGGCGCCGGCGCGAACGCGGTGAAGAGCGGCCGCGCCGCCGCGTCGTACTGGCTCATCGGGGGGAGGCCGAGGATGAGCTCGATCGTGCGCAGGACGCTCGCGGTCGAGTACATCCCGGAGTCGACGACGCCGCGCTTCACCCGGCCGCCGGCGGCGAGCAGCACGGAGCGGTGCGCGTCCACGTGGTCCGGCCCGTTCTGGGCGTCGTCCTCGAGCACGAGGATCACCGAGTCCGCCCAGAAGCGGCTCTTCGAGACGGCTTCGACGAGGCGGCCGAGCGCCCGGTCGTTCTCCGCGACCTGCGCGCGCGGCGTCAGCGCGCCGGGCGTCGTGCCCATCGTGTGGTCGTTGCCGAGGCGCACGATGTTGAGGCGGGGCAGGCCGCCGTCTCGCTCGAAGCGCCGGAACTCCTCGAGCCAGACGTCGACGCGCCGGTCGTCCGGGATCGTGAGGTCGAACGGCGGATAGGCCGGGTGCACGAGGCCCCGCAGGCCGGGCACGGTGGCCACGACGGGGCCGCCCTTCTCCTTCTCCCAGCGAGCGAACTCGCCGTAGCTGCGCACCGAGAGGCCGGCGCGCGCCGCGAAGTCCCACAGGTAGCCGGCGGAGGGCGCGGCGAGGTTGCCGTAGTCGTTGCGGTCCTTGTGGCTCCCCTCGCCGAGGTAGAGGCCGCCGCGGCCGCCGTAGCTCGTGGGCCAGGTCTTCTCGATCGCGTCGCTCGCGTAGGCGGCCGTCGAGTAGGCGTGGCCGTCCATGCTCACCTCGGCGTCGACGTAGAAGTTGTCGAACAGCACGAACTCGCGCGCGATCGCGTGGGCGTTCGGCGTCACCTCCTCGCCGAACAGCGTCAGGTTCGGGTCGCCGTTGCCCCTCGCCACGTCGCCGAGGACCTGGTCGTAGGTGCGGTTCTCGCGGATCACGTAGAAGACGTGCTTGATGGGCGAGGGCGCCCCGACGCGCCCGGGCACCGGGCAGCCCTCGGGACGGCCGGGCGGGGCCGCGGCGCGGCCGTCCTGGTAGGCGCTGAGGCGCTGCACGCGCGCCGTCATCTCGGCGAGCGCCTTGCCCTCGGGGCGCGGCAGGATCGAGACGGCGCCGCTCAACAGGCCGCCGACGTACTGGGCGTCGGCGTTCGAGGCGACCGGCTGCGGCCCGCGCGGGTTCGCGGCCGGGGCGAGCCCCTTGCCGCTGAGGACGATCACGCGCTCGCCCCGGGCGTCGAACGCGACGCCGGTCGGGTACCAGCCTGTGGGGATGAAGCCGGCGAAGCGGCTCTCGCCCGGCCGCGTCACGTCCACCACCGCGACCGTGTTGTTGTCGGCGTTGGCGACGAGCAGGCTGGAGCCGTCCGGCGAGAGGGCGAGCGCGTTCGGCGTCGAGCCCGGGGGCGCCTTCGGCGTCAGCGCGACGCCGATCCGCTCCGTCGTCCGTCGCGAGGCGACGTCGACGACCCAGACCGCGTTCGTGTGCGCGCAGGCCACGAAGAGCCGCTGGCCGTCCTTCGAGAACGCGAGCGCGTTGGGGTGCTCGCCGACCGGGATCTCGGCCAGCAGCCTGAGGCTGCGCGGCTCGAGCACCGCCACGCGGGCCCCGCCCCACACGGTCGCGTAGACCGCGCTGCCGTCCGGGGCCACCGCGGTGGCGTAACCCTCGGCCGCGAGCGGCGCGTGGGCGAGCAACTCGCCCGACTCGACGTCCAGGGCGGCCACCGCCTCGCCGTAGACCTCGGCCGCGTAGAGCACCCGGCCGTCGGGGGAGAGCGCGAGGCCGGCCACGAAGCCCGGGTTCTCGAGGCGCTCGTTCACCGTCTTCTGCGGCGGGCCGAGGCGGAAGCTGCGGCCCGGCACGAGGCGGCCGTCCCGCCACTCGATCTCGCGGACCGTGTTGTCGGCCGCTCCCGAGGAGAACAGGCGCCTGCCGTCGGGGTGCCAGACGAGCCCGAGCCAGGCGTGGTCGAGCGCCAGCTTCTGCACCACCTGCCGGCGCTCGATGTCGATCACCCGCAGGCTCGGCTTCGACCACCCGTTGTTCGTGATCACCAGGTGGCGGCCGTCCGGGTGCAGGGCCATCGCCAGCGGCAGGTCGCCGGCGTCGAGGTGCGAGCCGGCCGGGGCGATGCGCCAGCCGTTCGGCAGCAGCGTCACGCCGCCGCCGAGCGGGCCGGGGCGAGCCGCGGACCCGGTCCGGGCGGCGCCGTCCGCCGCGCGGGCGAGCGCTTGCCCGCCGGCGAGCGCGCCGGCGAGCCCGCACGCGAAAAGGGTCGCGTAGCCGAGACGGTTCATGGCTGGCCTCCGCCGGCAGGACGCCACCGGCGCTGCGAACGATACCACCGGAGGCGGGTGGCGCGAGCCGCGGCTCAGTAGACGAACTCGCGCAGGTCGTACGTCGCGAGGCGCAGCCCGGGCACGCGGTGCAGGCCGCCCGAGATCGCGCCGCGCTGCAGCCGCGCCGCCTCCCCGACGAGCGGAGCGAGCGCCGGGTCGCCGCTCGGCAGGCGCCCATAGCCGAGCGAGGGATCCTCGACGTACTCCGAGAAGTAGACCAGGTCGTCCCGGTTCAACTGCATCGCCTCGAGCACCCGCGTCGTGTGCTGCACGTGCGCCCGGGAGAAGCGCTCGCCGCCGGCTCCCACCAGCACGATCAGGCCGGCCGCCAGGCCCGCCTCGTGCAGCGCCGTGACGAGCGAGACGGCGTCGGCCGGCGCGCCGGGCTTGCCGAGCCAGGCCAGCAGGCCCGGGTCTCCCGTCTCCAGGCCGACGTAGACGCGGCGCAGGCCGAGCGCGTGGCACTCGCGCCAGTCCTCGACGCTCTTGCGCTGGCCCGTCCAGGCGTCGACGAACGAGTACAGCGGCGTGCCGGGAAACGCGGCCGCCACCGTCTCGAGCAGCGGACGCAGGCGGTCCTGCCCGAGGCACAGGGCGTTCGCGTCCCCGAGGAACACCGAACGGCGCAGGGCGATCGACGGGCCGAAGTACGCGCGCAGGGCGTCGATGTGGCGCTGCAGTGCCTCGGTGTCGCGCGCGCGAAAAGGGACGCCGCGGTACAGGCTGCAGAAGGTGCAGGCGTCCCAGGAGCAGCCCTCGGTCAGGCGCACGGCGAGGGCCAGGTACTGGTCGGGCGGCAGGATGCCGACGGGGCCCGAGGCGGCGAGGAAGCGCGTGGCGTCCTCGGCCAGCGCTTCCGGCGTCATCCCGGCGACGAGCCGCAGGCGGGCCTGCGCTTCCGCCGGATCGGGCGTCCCCGGCAGCGGCCCCGGCCCGAGCGCGGCCAGCGCGGCGACGGCGTCGAGGCGCGCCTGCTCGACGACGGGCGCAGCCTCGTCCGCCGTCAGGCGTTCGCGCACGCGGGGGCCGTCGCCCGTGGCCTCGCGCTTGCGCAGCACGCCCCCGTCGAGGCCCCGCCGATAGGTGCCGCTGTCGCGCACCAGCGCGAAGGGCCGGCCGGCGAGGTCCCAGGACGAGACGTCCCTGTCCTCCACCGACAGCACGCTCGATCCGTCACGCAGCAGCAGCGTCGCCGGGCGACCGTCGCCGAGCGCGAAGCGCTGCGGACCCAGTGCCATCGTGCCGCCGTCCAAGTCCGGTAAGGCGGGCGGGTCGCCGGCCGGGCGGCCCGCTCGCCCCGGGAAGCTACATCTGCGCCAGGCGCCAGCTCTGCAGCACGAGCATGTAGTTGGCGCGGCTGTAGACGCCGGGATCCGGGCAGGCCTCGAGGTTCATGCTGCCCTGCGCCTGGCGCAGCGAGTGGTACTCGTGCTCCTCGAGCCACTGGCTGAGCTCCTGCTTCAGCGTGGCGATGTGCTGCGGGCCGCGCTTGAGCAGGCAGGAGACGAGCTGGATCGCGTGGGCGCCGGCCATCACGGACTGCACGACGTCGACGGACGTGTGGACGCCGCCGGTGCAGGCCAGCGAGGCCTTGACCTTGGGCGAGAGCATGGCGAGCCAGGTGAGCCGCAGCGGCAGCTCGGCCGAGCTCGACAGGTGCACCTGGCGGCGCACCTGCAGCTCCTCCACGTCGATGTCCGGCTGGTAGAAGTGGTTGAACAGCACGAGCCCGTCCGCCCCCGCCTCGTCGAGCTTGGCCGAGAAGTGGGCGAGCGAGGTGTAGTAGGGCGAGAGCTTCACGGCCACCGGGATGCGCACGGCCTTGCGCACCGCCTGCACCATCTGCACCGTGCGCAGCTCGAGCTGAGCGCCCGACTCCTGGGCGTTGCTGCCCAGCGCGAAGACGTTCAGCTCCAGGGCGTCGGCGCCGGCCTGCTCGATCAGCGTCGCGTACTCGAGCCAGCCGCCGAGCGAGTAGCCGTTGAGCGAGCCGACGACGGGCACCGAGACGGCCTGCTTCACCTTGCGCAGGTGCTCGAGGTACTCGTCCGGCCCGAGGTGGAACGCCTCGGGGCTCGGGAAGTAGGTGAGCGCCTCGGCGAAGGACTGGCCGTGCGCCTCGGTGTGGATGAAGGTCGCCACCTGCTCGCGGGCGATCTGCTCCTCGAACAGCGAGTGCATGGTGATCATGGAGGCGCCCGCGTCCTCCAGGCGCCGCACCGTGTCGAGCTCGTCGACCAGGGGAGAGGCGCCGGGCATCAGCGGGTGCGCCAGCTTCAGGCCGAGGTAGGTCGTGCTGAGGTCCATTGGTCCCTCCTCCTAGTTCTTGGTCGGCGCCGGCGCCGACGCCTCGATGTCGCTGTCGGCGATCTGCGGGACCATCAGGCCGGCGAGCTGCTTGTAGATGGCCACGCGCTGGCGGGCCTGCTTCTCGGCGGACATCAGCAGGCGCTTGAAGCGCACGGGGTCGACCTTCTCGACCATGCGGAATCGCGTCTCGTTGCGCATGTACATGCGGGCCGAGATCTTCGGCTCGCCGGAGTCGAGCGCCAGCGGAGGCTGGCCCTGGGCCACCCGCCGCGGGTCGAAGCGGTACAGCGGCCAGACGCCGGAGTCGACGGCCAGCTTCTGCTGCTCGGCGCCGTAGGCCATGTCGTAGCCGTGGGCGATGCAGTGGCTGTAGGCGATGATCAGCGAGGGGCCGTCGTAGCTCTCGGCCTCCTGGAAGGCCTTCAGCGTCTGCACGTCCTTGGCGCCGAAGGCGACGCGCGCCACGTAGACGTGGCCGTAGGCCATCGCCATCAGGCCGATGTCCTTCTTGCCGACCTCCTTGCCGGCCGAGGCGAACTTCGCCGCGGCGCCGGTGGGGGTGGACTTGGAGGCCTGGCCGCCGGTGTTGGAGTAGACCTCGGTGTCGAGCACCAGGATGTTGACGTTGCGCGTCGTCGACAGCACGTGGTCGAGGCCGCCGTAGCCGATGTCGTAGGCCCAGCCGTCGCCGCCGACGATCCAGACGTTCTTGCGGACCAGGTAGTCCGCGAGCAGGGCGAGCCGCTGCGACTCCTCGCCCTTGATGCCGGCGAGGGTCTGCTTGAGCGCCACGACGCGCTCGCGCTGGGCCGCGATGCCCGCCTCGCTCGCCATCTCGGCCTCGAGCAGGCCGGCGACGACGCCGTCGCCGACGCGGCCCGAGAGGCCCTTCAGCAGGCCGACCGCCTGGGCGTGCAGCGCGTCGAGCGCCAGGCGCATGCCGAAGCCGAACTCGGCGTTGTCCTCGAACAGCGAGTTCGCCCAGGCCGGGCCGCGGCCGTTGCGGTCGACCGTGTAGGGCGTGGTCGGCAGGTTGCCGCTGTAGATCGAGGAGCAGCCGGTGGCGTTCGCGATCAGCGCGCGGTCGCCGAACAGCTGCGTCAGCAGCTTGATGTAGGGCGTCTCGCCGCAGCCGGCGCAGGCCCCGGAGTACTCGAACAGCGGCTGCAGGAACTGCGAGCCCTTGAGGTCGAGCTTGACCTCCTCGCGCTTCGGCTCCGGCAGGCCGAGGAAGAACTCGTAGTTGGCGGCCTCGGGCTCGCGCAGCGGCGTCAGCGGCGCCATGTCGATCGCCTTGTGCTTCGGGTTCGCCTTGTCCTTGGCGGGGCAGACCATCACGCACAGGTTGCAGCCGGTGCAGTCCTCGGGGGCCACCTGGATCGTGTACTTCTTGCCCTTGAACTCGGCGCCCTTGAAGTCGGTCGACTTGAAGCTGGCGGGAGCGCCGCCGAGCGCCTCGGCCTCGTAGACCTTGGCGCGGATCGCCGCGTGGGGGCAGACGAAGGCGCACTTGTTGCACTGGATGCAGATCTTGTCGTCCCAGACCGGGATCTCGAGCGCGATCGCCCGCTTCTCCCACTGCGAGGTCGCCGTCGGCCAGGTGCCGTCGACGGGGAAGGCCGAGACGGGCAGCAGGTCGCCCTTGCCCTCGATGATCACGGCCTGCACGCGCTGCACGAAGTCGGGCGCCTTCGCCGAGACGGTGGGCCGCATCTTCACGGTGCCCGTCGGCGCGCCGATCGCGACCTCGTGCAGGTTCTCGAGCGTGGCGTCGACCGAGGCGAAGTTGCGCTTGACGACCTCGGCGCCCTTCTTGCCGTAGGTCTTCTCGATCGCCTTCTTGATCTGGGTGATCGCCTCCTCGCGCGGCAGCACGCCGGAGATCGCGAAGAAGCAGGTCTGCATGATCGAGTTGATGCGCCCGCCCATGCCCGTCTTCTCGGCCACGTCGAGGGCGTCGATCGTGTAGACCTTCAGCTTCTTGTCGACGATCTGGTCCTGCACCTTGCGCGGCAGGTGCTTCCACAGCTCGTCCTTGCCGTAGGCGGCGTTGAGCAGGAAGGTGCCGCCCGGCACGGCGTACTCGAGCATGTCGTACTTGTCGAGGAAGCCGAACTGGTGGCAGGCCACGAAGTTGGCCTTGCGGATCAGGTACGAGGAGCGGATCGGGCCGGGCCCGAAGCGCAGGTGCGAGATGGTGATGGCGCCCGACTTCTTCGAGTCGTAGACGAAGTAGCCCTGGGCGTCGTTCTCCGTCTCCTCGCCGATGATCTTGATCGAGTTCTTGTTGGCGCCCACCGTGCCGTCGGCGCCGAGGCCGAAGAACACCGCGCGCACCCGCTCCTCGGAGTCGATGTCGAAGTCGGCGTCCACCGGGATCGAGGTGTGCGTGACGTCGTCCACGATGCCCACCGTGAAGTGGTTGTGCGGGCCCTCGCGGCGGACGAGCTCGTCGAAGACGGCCTTGACGTGGCCGGGGTTGAACTCCTTGGAGGAGAGGCCGTAGCGGCCGCCGATCACCAGCGGGTCGACCGAGAGCGGCGACAGGCCGGCCTCGCGCGCCTCGCGGATCGCGGTGACCACGTCGAGGTAGAGCGGCTCGCCGACCGAGCCCGGCTCCTTGCAGCGGTCGAGCACCGCGATCGCGCGCACCGTGGCGGGCAGCGCCGCGGCGAAGTGCTTGATCGAGAACGGCCGGTACAGGCGCACCTTGAGCACGCCGACCTTCTCGCCGCGCGCCAGCAGGTGCTCGACGGTCTCGTGCGCGACCTCGGCGCCGGAGCCCATCATCACGATCACCCGCTCGGCCTGCGGGTGGCCCACGTACTCGAACAGCTTGTAGCTGCGGCCCGTGCGCTCGGCGAAGCGGGCCATCGTCTTCTCGACGATCTCGGGGCAGGCGAGGTAGAAGCTGTTGCAGGCCTCGCGCGCCTGGAAGAAGACGTCGGGGTTCTGCGCGGTGCCGCGCAGCACCGGCTTGTCCGGCGTGAGCGCGCGGCGGCGGTGGGCGGCGACGAGCTCGTCGTCGATCATGAAACGCAGGTCGTCGTCCTCGAGCCGCTCGATCTTGCGCACCTCGTGCGAGGTGCGGAAGCCGTCGAAGAAGTGCAGGAACGGGATGCGCGAGCGGAGCGTCGCCATCTGCGCGATGCACGCGAGGTCCTGCGCCTCCTGCACATCGCCCGAGCA
>JBGASI010000122.1:0-12597 GCA_044229815.1 Vicinamibacteria bacterium
AGTCGGAAGGCGAAGGGCAGGCCCGCAGGAAGGCGGCGAACGCCTCGACGCCGTAGCGGTCGAGCAGGAAGGCGGCGAAGGAGCCGGAGACGGCGTAGTCGGTGTCCGGGTCCTCTTCGGCGAAGCGCCGCAGCGGGCTCTCGAGGCCGTGCCCCGAGCGGGCGAACCCGCGCGCGGTGGCGTGGACGTCGCGCCCGCGCCAGCGGCCCTGCGCGGTGAGCGCCACCGCGATCCCCTCCGTGAAGAGCGCCGGTGGGCGCCCCAGCCCCGCCGTGACCGCGTGCACCAGCTCGTGCGGGTGAAAGGCCCGCGCCGAGTCGACGCGCAGCGAGGTCGTGTCGGTCGCACCGTAGGCCGCGAAACCCAGCCGTGCGCTCAAGGCCTCGACCGAAGGGTGCCGGTAGTACTCGACGTGCCAGGCCGGTCCCGGAGCACCGAACAGCGCGACCAGCCGGTCGAGGAACGCCTCGCTGCTCCGCACGTCCACGTCGCCGGGCTGTCCGGCCTGCGAGTAGTAGCTGACGCGCCCGGTCTGCGCGACGCGACGGAAGGCGACTTCACCGGCGTCGGCCCGCCGCAACGGGAAGAGCAGCAGCGAGGCAAGGGCGAGGGTGAGGATCGTCGCGCGCACGACCCCATCAAGGGCAAGGTCGACGCCGGCCGTTCACTGGGCTCAGATCGATATTCGTCAGTCACTTGCGGCAACCTCACTCTCCCGGATCGGTCGGCAACGCGCCGCGGGCTCGGGACGTTTTCCTGACCTCGCGCGGCCCGGGCACTCAGTGCGTCTCGAGCCGGACCGGCGCGTCTTCGATCGCGGCGGCCACGCTGTCGAGCAGCGCCCGCTCGCTGAACGGCTTCTGCAGGAAACGCTCGCCACGCGCGATCCCGCCGTGCCGCGCCAGCGCCTCGCCGGCGTAGCCGGAGACGAACAGCACGCGGACCCCTGGCTGGCGCGCCTGGAGCCTCCGCGCGAGCTCGCGCCCGCTCATGCCGGGCATGATCACGTCGGTCACCAGGACGTCCACGGGCTCGCTGCCCGAGGCGAGCTCGAGCGCCTGCATGGGGTGCTCGGCGGACAGCACGAGGTGGCCCTGGCCCTCCAGGATGTCCTTCATCAGCCCGCGCACGCCGGCGTCGTCCTCCGCGAGCAGGACGCGCCCGCGGGCGGGGTGGGCGGCCGTTCGCGCCGGCGCGTCGGGGGCCTCACCCGGCGCCTCCGGGAGCGCCGGCTCGCCGACCCGCGGCAGGTACACCTTGAAGCTGGTGCCGATTCGGGGTTCGCTGTAGACCCAGACGAAGCCGCCGCTCTGTTTCACGATCCCGTAGACCGTCGACAGCCCGAGGCCCGTGCCCTGGCCCTCCGGCTTCGTGGTGAAGAACGGCTCGAAGATCCGCCGCTGCGTCTCGGCGTCCATGCCGAGGCCGGTGTCGGTCACGGCCAGCATCACGTACGGGCCCGGCACGAACGGAGGATGGCTCGACGCGTAGCGGGCGTCGAGGTCGACGTCCGCGAACTCGATCGTGAGGCGGCCGCCCTGCGGCATCGCGTCGCGCGCGTTCACCGCGAGGTTGAGCAGCACCTGCACCATCTGCCCGGGGTCCGCGCGCACGCTGCCGAGCTTCTCCGACACCGCGACCGCGAGGTCGATGTCCTCGCCGATCACGCGCTCGAGCATCTGGCGCGCGTCGCTCACCACGGCGTCGAGACGAACGACGCGAGGCTCGAGCACCTGCCGCCGGCTGAACGCGAGCAGCTGCCGGGTCAGCTGGGCGGCCTTGCCGGCCGACCACAGCACCTGCTCGACGCGGCCGCGGTTCGGGTGCTCCGGCCCGAGCTCGTCCAGCAGCCGCTCGCCGTGCCCGCTGATCACGCTGAGCAGGTTGTTGAAGTCGTGGGCGACGCCACCGGCCAGCCGGCCGATCGCCTCCATCTTCTGGGCCAGCACGAGCTGCTGCTCGGTCTGCTTGAGCACCTCGGCGGCCCGCCTGCGCTCGGTGATGTCCTCCTTCACCGCCACGTAGTTCTGGATGCGCCCGGCGGCGTTGCGCACGGCGGAGATCGAGGCCCACTCCCAGAACAGGCCGCCGTCCTTGCGCCGGTTGAGCAGCTCGCCGCTCCACTCGCCGCCGCTGCTGATCGCCCCCCACAGCTCCTCGTAGGTCGCCGCCGGCATGCGGCCCGACTTGACCAGGCGGGGATTGCGGCCGATCGCCTCGGCCGCCGAGAAGCCCGAGACCTCCTCGAAGCGCGGGTTGACGTACTGGATGCAGCCGCTCGCGTCGGTGATCACGATCGACACCGGGCTCTGCTCGACGGCGCGGTAGAGCTGGCGCAGCCGCTCCTCCTGCCGGCGCAGGTGGGTCACGTCCTGGGCGACCGCCACGACGCCCGTCACCTTTCCCTCGGCCGTGCGGATCGGGTTCAGCGAGAGCGAGAGGCGGTGGGTCCTCGCGTGCGGGCCGCCGCCGATCTCGAGCGAGAAGCCGAGGCCTCCGAGGGCCCGTCGCAGGTGGCCGGTGATCGCCTCGCCGCCCTCCGGGTCGTCCACGGCCCGGGCGATCGGCATGCCGACCGCGATCTCGACCCCGTACTCCCGGCTGACCTGCTCGGCGTGCGCGCGGTTGAAGGCCAGGTAGCGCAGGTCGCAGTCGACGGCGAACACCAGCGCGTCCGAGTTGTCGATCACCGCGCGCAGCAGCGCGTACTGGCCGGCGAGCGCCTCCTGGGCACACAGCCGCTCGGCCTCGACCCGCCGGTTCTCCGCCGCGAAGTGCAGCCGGTCGAGCGTGGAGCGCACCGCGGTGCCGAGCCGGCCGAGGTGCTCCTTGATCACGTAGTCGGCGGCCCCCGCCTTCAGGCACTCGACCGCCGTCTCCTCGTTGATCGAGCCGGTCACGATGATCACTGGCGTGCCCGGGCGCCGCGCCTGCGCGAGGCGCAGCACCGCCATGCCGTCGAAGCGCGGCAGCCGGTAGTCGGACACGATCAGGTCCGGCTCGAAGGAGTCGAGGGCCAGGACGAAGTCGGCTTCCTCCTCGACGCAACTCGTCTCGATCGCGAGGCCCGCCGTGCGCAGCGTCCGCGTCACCAGCTCGGCGTCGACCGGCTCGTCCTCGACGATCAGGATGCGGACGGGAGGCATCGGGGGAACCTCCTGCGGGGCGGAGGCGGCGACACGGGCGCCGCGCTCACGACGCAGGTGCAATGTCGAAGCCCTCTTCGAAGCGCAACTGCTCGGGGCGCCTGAAGAGGAACCCCTGCATCAGCTCGCAACCGAGCGCGGCGGCGGCGTCGCGTTCCTCCGCCGTCTCGATGCCCTCCGCGACCACGGCGATGCCCATCTCGCGGCTCACCGACACGATCGAGCCGACCAGCTTGCGCTTGATCGGCTCGTGGTCGAGCCCGGACACCAGCCCGCGGTCGAGCTTGACGAAGTCGGGCTCGAGCGAGGCGAAGCTGGTCAGGCCCGCGTAGCCAGCGCCGAGGTCGTCGATCGCCAGCCTGAAGCCGAGGGCGCGCAGCCGGCGCACGCGCTCGCGCACCTCCGGTATGCCCTCGAGCGGGCTGCGCTCGGTGATCTCGAGCACGATCTCGGGCGCCAGCGTCGAGAGCGCCGAGGCGGGGTCGTACAGGTTCTCGTCGAGCAGGTCGTCCGGGTGCAGGTTGATGAAGAACATCACCCCGCGCGTGCGCTTCGCGGTGCGGGCCACGCTGGCGCGGATCGTCCGGCTGAGATCGCGGATGCGGCCGAGCCGCTCGGCCATGTCCAGGAATGCGAGCGGTCCGCTCACCTCCGGCTCGCCCGTGCGCAGCAGGGCCTCCCAGGCGAAGATCGAGCCGTCGCGCGTGCGCACGATGGGCTGATAGGCCATGCTCAGCGACTCCATCGCGCGGCTGAAGACGGCCTCGAGGCCGGCGCGATCGCCCATCATGCCGTCCGTCTGCCCAAGGTAGCGCAGCGCCTCCCGCTTCACGGTCGCCAGCCGGCGCAGGCGGGCGGCGCTCGAGACGCAGCGGACCAGCTCGGCCGCGGCGACGGGTTTCAGCAGGTAGTGCAGCGCGCCCATCTCGACCGCCTGCACCGCCGTCTCCACCGACGGGTTGCCGGTCACGAGCACGACCGGCACGTCGAGGTCGCGGGTGCGGACGGCCCGCAGCAGGTCGACGCCGTTGCTGCCCGGCATCACGACGTCGCTCAGCACCACGTCGAACGGCTCGGCCTGCAGCGCGCGCAGCGCCGCCTGCCCGTCGCTGGCGACGGCGACCTCGAACCCGGCGTCCATCAGCAGGTCGGCGTACACCTCGAGCAGGCCTCGGTCGTCCTCGACGATCAGGACCCGGCCGTGCCCGGGGGACGGCTCCAGGAGCGGCTCCTCCGCCGTGGTAGAGGCGTTCTCCAGGTCCTTCGGCTTCGCGTTCGTCATCGTCAGCATGCCTTGCCTGCCAGGTCGGCGAGCCCCTGCGACGGGGCCGCCAGGTTGGTGCGACGTCGATCGCCGGCGAGCGCCACCCGGTTGCGGCCGGCGCGCTTCGCCTCGTAGAGCGCGCCGTCGGCGCGGGCCACCAGGCCGGCACCGTCGAAGCCGTCCGCGGGCTGCAACTCGGCGACGCCGGCGCTGCAGGTGACCTCGAGCGAGAGGCGGCCGGCGCCGAGCGGCTCGCCGGCGACCGCCCAGACGACGCGCGCGGCCAGCGCTTCGGCGCCCTCCTCGGTCGTGTCTCCGGCCAGCAACACGAACTCCTCGCCGCCGTAGCGGAACAGGCGGTCCGCCTCGCGCGCGACCCCCCGGAGGCGCTGCGCGAACGACGCCAGCACCGCGTCGCCGACCCGGTGTCCGTGCGTGTCGTTGAGCGCCTTGAAGCCGTCGAGGTCGACGAGCACGAGCGACAGCGGCGCCGCCCCGCGCTGCGCCCGCGAGATCTCCTGGCGCAGCGCCTCGTCCAGGGCGCGCCGGTTGCCGAGCCCGGTCAGGCTGTCCGTCAGGCTCAGTTGCCGCAGTTCCGCCAGCAGCCGCGCGTTCTCCAGGCGCAGGCGCCACTTCTCGGCGGCGCGCTCGACGGCGAGCATCAGGGCGTCGCCGGACGAAGCGTCCTTGGCGATGTAGTCGTGCGCCCCGAGCCGCAGGGCCTGGACCGCCGCCTGCGTGTCGTCGCGCCCCGTGCCCGTCAGGAGGATGACCTCGGGCGCGGCCTCGCGGCGGCGCAGCGCGGCAAGCAGTTCCAGGCCATCGAGCCGCGGCATGTTGAGGTCGGTGATCACGACCTCGACGGGTTGCCGGTTGAACGATTCGAGCGCCTCGGCGCCGTCGCTCGCTTCGCTCACCACGCAGCCCGCGGCGCGGAGCCGCGCGCCGACCATGCCCCGGATGACCCGGTTGTCATCGACAACCAGGACGCGTACGCCGGACCGGCCCATGGCGTTGTCCATACACCCGTTCCGGCTGATCTTCTGCAAGAGGCCTGCCGCGCGCGCAGGCCACCGGAGCCCCGGCGGTTCAGCGGGTTACATCGGGCAAGACGTTGCGGGCGGGGTGGTTTCGGGCAGGGATGCCGACGCGCCTGGCGGCGCAATGCCCGATCAGTGGTCTTCGCCCACGCCCCAGGCCTGCAGCTTGTTGTAGAGCGTCTTCGGGTCGATGCCGAGGGCCATGGCCGTGCGACCCCGGTGGCCCCGGTTCCTGTCGAGCACCGCGCGGACGTACTCCCGTTCCATCTCGGCGAGCGTCAGGTCGGTGCGCAGCACGCGCGGGGCGGCGCTGGGGCGGACCTCGACCGGCAGGTCCTCGGGCCGGATCGTCTGGCCGAGGCTCAGGATCGCCGCCCGGTTGACGACCATCTCGAGCTCGCGCACGTTGCCCGGCCAGTCGTACGAGGTGAGCACCTCGATCGCGGCGGGGTCGAGCATGCGGCGGCTGCCGCCGCGGTCGAGGAAGTGGCGGGCCAGCAGCGGGATGTCCAGGCGCCGCTCGCGCAGTGGCGGGACGTGCAGCGCCACCCCGTGCAGCCGGTAGAACAGGTCGTCGCGGAAGTGCCCGGCCTCGATCTCCGCGTGCAGGTCGCGGTTCGTCGCGGAGACGACGCGCACGTCGACGCGAACCGGCCTCGTGCCGCCGACGCGGAAGAACTCGTAGGTCTCCAGCACGCGCAGCAGCCGGGACTGCAACTGCGGCGAGAGCTCGGCGATCTCGTCGAGGAAGATCGTGCCCCGGCTGGCGACCTCGAACAGCCCCGTCTTGCGATCGACCGCCCCCGTGAAGGCGCCGCGCTCGTGGCCGAACAACTCGCTCTCGATCAGGTTCTCGGGCAGCGCCGCGCAGTTGATCGGCACGAACGGGAACACGCTGCGTGGGCTGTGCTCGTGGACGGCGCGGGCCAGCAGCTCCTTGCCGGTGCCCGTCTCGCCCTGGATCAGCACGGGCAGGGTGGCGCCCGCCGCGCGCTCGAGCGTCGCCAGCATCTGCTTCGTGGCGGGATCCTGGGTCACGAAGCCGCCCATCGGCTCGTGGCGTCGCAAGCGGACGCGCAGCGCAGCGTTCTCCCGGCGCAGCCGGCCCTTTTCGGCGGCCTTCACCGTGAGCACCACAAGCTCCTCGAGCACCGGGGGCTTCGAGAGGTAGTCGTAGGCGCCGAGCCGCATGGCCTCGAGCGCGGTCGGCACCTCCGCGTGCCCGGTGAGCACGAGCGCCTCGATCGGCAGGTCCTCGGCGGAGATCTCGCGCAGCACCTCGAGCCCGCTGCCGTCGGGCAGGTGCAGGTCGAGCAGCGCCACGTCGTAGCTGCCCTTGCGCACGAGCTCCCGGGCCTCGGCCACGGTGCCCGTGACGTCGACCGTGTGGCCGCGCGCCCGCAGTTCCTCGCCGACGACGCCGCCGAACGATGGGTCGTCCTCCAGCATCAGCACCGAAATCCGTTCAGGTGCGGGCATCTGTCTCGGCCTCCTCGCGTCGCCCTTCCGCCGGCAGGCGCAGGGTAAAACAGCTTCCGCGGCCCGGAGTCGACTCCCAGCTCAGGGCCCCGCCGTGCGCCTCGGCCACGAGCCGGGTCGCCATCAGCCCCAGCCCGAGCCCGCGGTCCGGCGCACGCCCGCTGGCGAACGGTTCGAACAGCCGCTCGCGGACCCGCTCGGCGAGCCCCTCGCCCTCGTCGGTGACCCGGACGAGGGCCTCGCCATCGGACACCCGGCGGGCCTCGAGCGAAACCCGGGCCCCCGTCGGTGAGGCGTGGACGCCGTTCAGCAGCAGGCACAGGACCGCCTGGCCCAGCCGGAGTCGCTGGCCGCGCACCGTGGGCAGGGGGTCGTCGACCTCGATCGTGACCTCGACCTGGCCGCGCATCGCCTCATGGTGCACGAGGCGGCCCGCGGACCGGCAGAGAGACCCGAGGTCCACCTTCGACGGGGAGGGGTCGAGGTGTCCGGCGAACTCGCGCAGCGCCGCGAGCAGGTCGCGAACCCGGCGCGTCTCGTCTCCGATCGCCTGCAGGTAGCGCCGGGTCTTCTCCGCCGACCCGGGACGCTCGGGATCGAGTACGTGTTCCAGGCTCTCGGCCCGCAGCGCGATCGCCGCGAGCGGGGTGCTCATCTCGTGCGCCACCGAGGGGAGCAGACGGCCCACGGTCGAGAGGCGGGCCGCCTCCAGAAGCCGCTCGCGCAGTTCGACACCGTTTGGAGTTTCCACCTCAGCGACCGTCCGGCGGAGTCTACCATCCCGCGGGTCCGATCGCGGGGCCTGCCCCGGAAGGCCGCCGGCGTCTCAGACGGTGGCCAGGCGCTCGCGGTTCGCCCGGTACTCCTCCACGAACAGCCTGGCGAGCTCCGGGTCGAACTGGGTCCCGGCGCAGGCGGAGATCTCGGCAAGGGCCTCGTCGATGCTGCGAGGCCTGCTGTGGGGCGTGCGGCGCGTCATGGCCTCGAACGACTCCGCGATCGAGACGATGCGCCCGCCGAGCGGGATCTCGTTGCCGGCGAGGCCGCGCGGGTAGCCCCCGCCGTCCCAGCGCTCGTGGTGGGTGTGGATCACCGCCGCGAGGCCCACCCAGCGCGCGATCGGGCGCACCACCTCGACGCCGAACGAGGGGTGCTGGCGGACGAGGGCGATCTCCTCGGGAGTCAGCGGCCGGCCCGAGCCCAGGATGCCCGGGCGCAGCCGCAGCTTGCCGACGTCGTGCAGCAGCCCCGCGAAGTGCAGGGCGCGCCGCTCGTCCTCGGGCAGCCCGAGGCGCCGGGTGACCATGTCGGTGAGCGCGGCGACCGCGCGCGAGTGGCCCTCGTAGTGGACGTCCTGGGCGTCGAGCAGGGAGACCAGCATGTCCGAGGTGTGGGTGAAGAAGTTCTGGCTGATCTCGCCGGCGCGCGCGTTCTCGATCGCGACGGCCCCCTGGCGGGCGAGAGAGGCGAGCAGGGCGAGGTCCTCGTCCGTGAACGGGCGGGCGCGGCCGGCGGCCATCAGCACGCCGCAGGCCGAGGAGCCGACGAGCGGCACGCAGAGCAGGCCCGGCAGCGCCGTGCCCATGTCGTCGCAGCGCGACGAGTAGCTGGCGTGGTCCTGCGGCACGTCCACCCGCAGGCCCGTGCCGCGCTCGAGCACGGTCGTCGCGATGCCGTCGCCGGGGCCGAAGTGGCCGCCCCTGGCCGCCTCGCCGTCGCCGACGCAGCTGCGGATCGTCATGTCGCCGAGCTCGTTCGTCTCGGTCAGCAGCACCCGCACGGACTCCGCCTCGACGAGCTGGCGGCCCGCCCGCACCAGCTCGCCCAGCAGCCGGTCGAGGTAGGGCTCCGCCGCCAGCCGCGCGCTGAGGTCGCCCAGTATCTCCAGCCGTCGGGCCGTCTGCTGGAGGCTCGCGAGCAGGCGGCGGTTCTCGGCCTTCAGCTCGCTGCGGGCGATGGCCGCGCGCACCGCGCGGCGCAGCCGCACCGACTGCAGGGACTCCTTCTGCAGGTAGTCGAACAGCTCGTTGCGGATGCCCTCGATCGCCGAGCGCATGTCGGCGTGGCCGGTGAGCATCACGATCTCGGTCGCCGGGTTCGCCCGCCGCAGCTCCCGCGCGAGCTGCAGGCCGTCCATTTCCGGCATGATGAGGTCCACGACGGCGACCGCGAACGGTCGCAGCCGCGCCAGGTCGAGCGCCGCCTGGGCGTCGCTGACGGGCGTTGCCTCGATGTCACGGTCGCTCAGCGCGTCGGCGACCGTGCGCGCGAAGGCCTCGTCGTCGTCGACCACGAGGACGTTGTGGTGGATCCCCCCGACCTGGGGGGCAAGGGGGTCGCGCGCACGCGCCGGGAGCCCCGTCACGGGTCGGGCGGCGGGGGTCTCTGGCTCGACCAGATTCGTCAGCATGGCGGCGCCTCCTAACGTCCTCTCTTGAACAATCGCGCGATGAGGCCCTCGGCAGGCGGGGCCTGCGCGGGGCTGCGCTCGGCGCGCAGAGCACGGAGCGCCTGGCGCGCGGCGCCCTGGCCGGGGTCGGCCTCCAGCGCCCGCGCGAATGTGGCTTCCGCGCGCGTGAGCAGGCCTTCCTTGCGGTAGATGCCCCCCAGGAGCGTCAGCGCCTCCGCGTCCGCAGGGTCCTCCTGCGTGAGGTCTCGCAGCAGCGCCAGACCGTAGCGCTGCCAGCGCGCGTCGGCGACGTAGGCTCGCGCGAGCGTCAGCCGCACGGCCCGGCGCCGCTCCGGGCTGCCCAGGCTCAGCACCGGGTGCAGGGCGCTCACGGCCGCGCCGGTGTCGCCCTGGGCTAGCGCAGCGCGCGCCGTCTCCAGGGCCTGCTCCACGCGTGTCTCGGAGTCGACCGGGCTCGCGACGGGCGCGGGCTGGGGTGGCTGCGGCTTCGGGGACCGTTGCTTCGGTGGCTCGGCTGGTCGCGGGACGGGCGCCGGGGTCGCGGCCGGTGCCTGCGAGGGACTCGACCTCGTAGGCGCGGCGCATACCGCGTCCGGCGCAGCCGCAGCCGCCGGAGCCGCTGGCCGCGCGACCTCCGCCCCAGCGGGTGCGGCCGTACTGGCGCCCTGTGCGCACGCCTCGCCGTCCAGGGTCTGGTACGCCTGCGTGACCCGCACGAAGATGGCCTGGACAGAGCGGTGGAGCTGCGTCTCGTCAGCGACGACGGCGTCGGGGTGGAAGCGCCGGACGAGCGCCATGTAGGCTGTGCGGATCGCCGCCTGTCCCGCCTGTGGCGACACGCCGAGGACGAGGGCGGCCTCGAACTCGAGGATCTCGCGGCGGCGCGCGGCGCTCGTCTGGCTCGTCTCGCGAGGCGGGGTGCTGAGCGCGATCACGGCTCGCCCCCTGGTGAGCCGGCGGGCCCGAGCAGGACGACGAAACGCACAGCCCCCTTGTGGATCGCCATGTAGTCCTCGACGGTGTCGGAGCCTTCGCGGGTGACCTCCCACAGCGCCAGGTACGCCCGCTCCTCCTCGATCAGGTCCCGCAGGGCGCGCAGCGAGTTGCGCGAGGTGTCGAGGCGCAGGCTGCCGACGTAGGGACCCTCGTCGGTCTGCACGCGGACGCGGTACCAGCGGCGCCGGCTCCGGCCGGCCTCCGCCACCGCCGCTCCCGTGGTTTCCACGCGCTCTGCCTCGCCCGCCCTCATCGTCGCCCTCGGCTCCCCAGCACGGCCGGTGCGAGCCGTACCCCGTGTGCTGTGGTCGACCATTACCGTGGCAGAAAGCGTGCCGTGGCGGACCTGCCCCCGTAAGAGGCTGTGTGGGAGCCAGTTGAGCGCCTTCGCGGGGGCGAGAACCGAGAGGCAATGCGCCCGGAAGCCGGGCGTTGTTCCCGCCCCGGGGCGTGCCGGCTAGCGACCGGCGCTCAGGCCGGCTCGGACCGGGAGACGCAGCGCAAAGCGTCCTTGCCGGCGCTCTTGACCTCGTGAGTCACAGCGTCCGCGGCGTGGACGAGGGTTTCGACGTCCGCCGGCGGCTGCGGGAAGGACACCGCCCCGATGCTCGCGCGCAGCGGGGCGCCGTCCGGCGTCTTCGTCTCCCGCAGGCGCGCGTGCAGCTTGTGCAGCGCCGCCTCGGCCGCGTCACGGCCGGCCTCGGGAAAGAGCACCACGAACTCGTCGCCGCCCAGCCGCGCGACGAGGTCGCTCGAGCGCGTGGCCCGGCGCAGCGTGCGCGCCGCCCCGACCAGCACCGCGTCCCCGGCCGCGCGCCCGAAGCGGGCGTTCGTCGCCTCGAAATCGTCGAGGTCCACGTGGGCGAGCGTCAGCGGCCGCTGGTAGCGCGCCGCCCGCGCCATCTCGGTCGCCGCCGCCTCGTAGAAGCCGCGCCCGTTGAGCAGTCCCGTCAGCACGTCGGTCCGGCTCAGCGCCCGCTCGCGCTCCAGCCAGCGGCGCTGGGTGGCGCCGAGAAGCGCCACGGCCGCGAAGGCGGCCGCCATCGCGAAGAGGTTGGCGACGGCCACGATCGGACGGCTCCCCCGCATGCCGGCGAGGCCGTTGGACACCTGCCAGGCCAGCGCGCAGGCGCAGGCGGTCGCGAGGCCCGGCCACCGCCCCAGGCGCAGCGAGACGGCCAGCACCGGCAGGAAGTAGAGCGGGAACACGCGCAGCTCGGTGCCGCTGGCCCAGTCGAGGCCGGCGACGGCGACCACGAGGACGGCCGCTCCCGCGACCGTGGCAGCGGCGGACGGCTCACTCGCCTTCATCACGACCGCGATTGTAGGTGAGGTCCGGGCCCGCGCGCAGGGCCAGCGGCTCGGCCAGGGCGGCCTCGTACTGCTCCGGGCCGAGCGCCCCGATCGAGAGGAGCTTCGCGAGCAGCGTCGCCATCAGACCCTCGAAGAAGGGCGTCGGCACGCCCTGCGGGAACGAGCGCTGGTACTTCAGCGGGCCCGGGATCAGCGAGACCAGGAAGACCACCTGCTTCGGCGTCAGGCCGGACGGCTCGCAGCCGAAGTAGTGGCGCGCCGCGGGGCGCAGCCCGTACAGCGCCGGCCCCCACTCGATCACGTTGAGGTAGATCTCGAGCTCGCGCGGCTTGCCGAGCGAGGCGTCGAGCAGCAGCGCGAGCGAGGCCTCCTCGAGCTTGCGGCTGAGCGTCTTGCGACCCGAGAGGAACAGGTTCTTCGCGAGCTGCTGCGGGATCGTCGAGGCCCCGCGCGCGAAGCGGCCGCGGACGAGGTTCGTGGCCAGCGCCAGGGGCAGCTCGCCGAGGTCGATCCCGTGGTGGCCGTAGAAGCCCGCGTCCTCGGCGATCAGCAGCGTGCGCACGAACAGCGGCGGCACGTCGGCGAGCGCCACGAAGTCGGGGGACTCCGGCCCGACCGCGATCTCGACCCGCCGGCCGTCGAAGGCGAGCGCGCGGTGGACGAACGGGCCCCGGAGCCTCTCGATCGCGGGCAGCGGGCGCGCCGGCGGCGTGAAGTCGAGCCGCTGCGTCACGGTGAGCGCCGAGGGATCGAGCAGCGGGCCGCTCACGTGCAGGGCGAGCGCGGCCGAACCGAGATCGCTGGCCGGCAGGTCGAGCGAGGCCGTCGCCAGCAGCGCCGCGAAGTCGAGGCGGGGGACCTCGAGCACCACGTCGACGCGCGGGTCGGCGAGGCCGCCGTCGAGGCTCAGCCGGCCGGTCGCCTCGGCCCCGCCCGCGATCACCCGCA
>JBGASI010000123.1:0-10128 GCA_044229815.1 Vicinamibacteria bacterium
GGGCCCTCCCACCGCGCCGCGTTCGAAGGCGTCGCCCTCCACGCGCGCGGGGCCTGGCAGACGCCCCTCGGGCGGGTCCCGATCGACGAGCAGACGGCCGAGGCCGTGCGGGCCGCGGCGCCGGGGCTCGTCTTCGACGATCCCGACGTGCATCGCGCCGAGCACTCGCTGGAGATGCAGCTGCCGTTCCTGCAGCACCTCGTGCCCGAACTGCGGCTCGTGCCGCTGCTGATGGGCAGCCAGTCGCCCGGCGAGATCGAGGCCCTCGCCGGAGCGCTCGCCGCGGCGCTGCGCGGCCGGGACGCGCTGCTCGTGGCCTCGAGCGACCTGTCGCACTACCTGCCGGCCGCCGAGGCCAACCGCAGGGACGCGGCGGTGGTCCGCAGCCTCGCGGAGCTCGACGACCGCGGCCTGCTCGATCAGCTCGCGGCGCGGCGCAACGTGGCCTGCGGGGGCGGGCCCGTCGTGGCCGTGATGCGGGCCGCACGCGCGCTCGGCGCCGAGCAGGGGACGGTCCTGCGCTACGCCGACAGCGGCGACGTGGCGCCTCACGACAAGGACCGCGTGGTCGGCTATCTCTCGGCGGCCCTGACGGCGGCGGGCGCATGAGCGAGGGGGACGCGGCCGCCGGCCGGCTCGACGCCGCGCAACAGGCGGCGCTGCTGCGGGTGGCGCGCGCGGCGATCGAGGCCCGGCTGCGCGGCCGGACGCTCGCGCTGCCCGGGGCCACGGGCGTGCTCGCGGAGCCGCGCGGGGCCTTCGTGACCCTGCACCGGCGGGGCGACGGCGAGCTGCGGGGCTGCGTGGGCCTGATGCGGTCGGAGCGCTCGCTGCTCGAGACGGTCGCCGAGATGGCCGTCGCGGCCGCCACCCAGGACACCCGCTTCGCGTCGGTGACTGCGCCGGAGCTCGAAGGCCTCGAGCTCGAGATCTCGGCGCTCGGCCCGCTGCGTCCGCTGCCCGCGGAGGAGGTCGAGGTCGGCCGTCACGGGCTGCTCGTCAGCCGCGGCGGCCGCCGCGGCGTGCTGCTGCCGCAGGTCGCCGTCGAGCACGGCTGGGATCGCGAGACCTTCCTGGAGCAGACCTGCCGGAAGGCGGGCCTGCCGGGCGGGGCGTGGCGCGAGCCGGGCACCGAGATCCTCGCGTTCGAGGCGATGGTGTTCCGCGAGGGCGCCGGCGCGGGCTAGTTGCGCGCGCCCCCGGCCACCTCGACGACCTGGCCGGTGAGGAAGTCCGCCTCGGGCGAGGCGAAGAAGAGCACCGTGCGCACGACGTCGGCCGCCCGGCCCGCGTGGCCCACCGGGATGCGGTTGCCGAGTCGGTCCTTCTCCGCGGCCGCCGCCGTGTCGTCGCCCTCGTCGCGCAGCAGCCCGGGCGAGACCACGTTCACGGTGATCCCCGCGCCCGCTTCCTCGAGCGCGAGCGCGCGCGAGAGCGCGATCACGCCGGCCTTCGCGGCGGAGTAGGCCGCCAGCTGGGGCTCGCCCAGCGTCGTCGCCGCGCCGACGGCAGCGAAGTTCACGATGCGGCCGAAGCGCCGCTCGCGCATGTGCGGCACGACCAGCCGGCAGGTGTGGAACACCGAGTCGAGGTTCGAGCCGATGATGCGCCGCCACTCGCCCGGCTCGACGTCGACCAGGTGGTTCCAGTGGAAGTCGCCCACCGTGTTGACCAGCACGTCGATGCGGCCGAAGCGGCCGAGCGCCTGCTCGACCAGGGAACGGGCCTGCTCGAAGTCCGCCACGTCGGCGCGCACCGCCAGGCTGTCGTGGCCCTCGCGGGCGAGCGAGCCGGCCAGGGCCTCGAGGGCGCGGCCCTCGCGGCGGCAGTTGAGCACCACCTTCGCCCCCTCGAGGGCGGCCGCGCGCGCGATCGCGGCGCCGAGCCCGCGGCCGCTGCCGGTGACGAGCACGACCCGCCCCTCGAGGCCGCGCGCGCTCACTTGCCGGTCACCCGGACCATCTCGGTGGTGGTGGTCGTGCCCCGGAACACCTTTTCGATGGCGGCCTCCTTGAGCGTACGCAGGCCCTCCTCGCGCGCGGCGCGGAAGATGTCGAGCGAGCCCGCCTGCTGCGAGACCAGCCGCCGGAGCTTCTCGGTCATCGGCAGCATCTCGTAGATGCCGGTGCGGCCCAGGAAGCCGGTCTCACGGCAGTGCAGGCAGCCGCGCCCGCGGCGGAAGCGGTGGCCCTTCAGCTTCTCGTGCGGGATCTTCATCGCCGCCGCCTCGGCCTCGCTCGGGTCGTACTCCTCCGAGCAGTGCAGGCAGTTCTCGCGCACGAGGCGCTGCGCCACGACGCCGATCAGGGTCGAGGTGATCAGGAAGTGGGGGACCCCGAGGTCGAGCAGCCGGGTCACCGAGGACGGCGCGTCGTTCGTGTGCAGGGTCGAGAGCACCAGGTGGCCGGTGAGCGCGGCCTGCACGGCGTGGTCGGCCGTCTCGCCGTCGCGGATCTCGCCGACCATGATGATGTCCGGGTCCTGCCGCAGCACGGTGCGCAGCGTGCTCGCGAAGGTGACCTCGATCTGCGGCCGCACCTGCACCTGGTTGAAGTCCTCGAACACCATCTCGATCGGGTCCTCGATCGTGACGATGTTCACCTCGGGCTTCGAGAGGTGCTTGAGCACGGAGTAGAGGGTCGTCGTCTTGCCGCTGCCGGTCGGGCCGGTGACCAGGATGATCCCGGTGGGCCGCGAGATGAACTCGTGGAACTTCGGGGCGTCGTGCGGCGAGAGGCCGAGCTGGTCGAGGCCCTTGAGCAGGATGTCGGGGTCGAAGATGCGCAGCACGGCCTTCTCGCCGAAGGCGGTCGGCATGGTGCTGACGCGCAGCTCCACCTCCTTGCCTCCCTGGTCGCGCTTGATCCGGCCGTCCTGGGGCCGGCGCTTCTCGGCGAGGTTCGCGCCCGAGAGCAGCTTGATCCGCGAGACGACGGCCTCGTAGACGATCTTGGGGATCACGTGGACGTCGTGCAGCACGCCGTCGATGCGCAGGCGCACCAGCGTCAGCCCGCGCTTGGGCTCGAAGTGGATGTCGGAGGCGCGCTGCTCGAAGGCGTAGCCGAGGATGTGGTCGAGCGCCTTGACCACCGGCGCGGCCGCCGGATCGAGGTCGGTCGAGGCCCGCGACAGGAACTCCTGGTTGCCGAGGTCGACCGTGGCGATGCGGCTCTCCGTGAGCTGCTTCTCCGCGTGCTGCAGGCTCGACTTGAGGTCGTAGAAGCCCTTGTTGACCGCCTCCACGTCGCCGCGAGTCGCCACCACGCGGTCGACCTCGAGGCCCGTGACGCGCTTGACGTCCTCGAGCGGAAACGGGGCGAAGGGGTCGTGGACCGCGATCGTGATGCGGTCGTTGGTCTTGGCGATCGCGACCATGCCGTGCTTGCGCGCGAACGGGCCGGCGATCGCCTTGGTGACCACGTCGAGGTCGAGGTCGAGCGGGTTGATCTTGACGTAGGGCAGCCCCACGTGGGCGGCCAGCGCCTGCGCGATCTGGGCGTCGCTGACGACGCCGAGCTGCAGCAGCGCCTGCTCGAGCGTCAGCCCGTTCACCTTCTGCGCGCGGCGCACCCGCTCGGCCTGCTCCGGGCCGAGCAGCTTCTGGGCGGTGAGCACGGCGAGCAGGTCGGTTCCCGCGGGCGCCGGGGCCGGCACGGCCTTCCTGGACGTCGGGGGGATCGCCATGGACGCTCGTTCGGATTATCGGAGCCGCACGATTGGGGGTCAACACGCGCCGCCGCCTTGAACGGCGCGCGCCGCGCGTGCTAGCGTCGTCCCGACTCTCTCCAGGCTGACGGGGGCGCATGACGAAGAAGCGGGTGACTCTCATCGGCGTGCCGCTCGACCTCGGCGCGGGCCGGCGCGGCGTCGACATGGGACCGTCGGCCCTGCGCGTCGCCGACGTGGACGCGCGGCTCGCGCAGCTCGGCTACGACGTCGAGGACTGGGGCGACCTGCCGGTGGCGATCCCGGAGACGCAGGGCCCGGGGGACCCGCGGCTGAAGTTCCTGCGGGAGATCCTCGACGTGTGCGAGCGGCTGCGCGATCGCGTGGACGAGTCGGTCGCGCAGGGCCGCACGCCGGTCGTGCTCGGCGGCGACCACTCCGTCGCGATGGGCACGATCGCCGGCCTGGCGCGCCACTTCCACCGGCGCAAGGAGAAGCTCGGCCTCGTCTGGTTCGACGCCCACGCCGACGCGAACACCGCCGAGACGAGCCCCACCGGCAACATCCACGGGATGCCGCTCGCGGCGGCGCTCGGCCTGGGCGCGCCGAGCCTGGTCAACCTGGCCGGCTTCTGCCCGATGGTCGACGGCTCGCGCGCGGCGCTCGTCGGCATCCGCGACGTCGACCCCGGCGAGCGGGCCAACGTGAAGGCCTCGGGGATCGGCGCTTTCACGATGCGCGACATCGACGAGCGGGGCATGCGCACGGTCATGGAGGAAGCGATCAAGCGCGCGAGCGCCGGGACCGCCGGCATCCACGTCAGCTTCGACATGGACGGCATCGACCCCGACTTCGCCCCCGGCGTCGGCACGCCCTGCCCGGGGGGGCTGTCGTACCGGGAGGCGCACCTCGCGATGGAGATGCTGGCGGACACCGGGAAGGTCGTCTCCGCCGAGCTGGTCGAGGTCAACCCGGTCCTCGACCACCGCAACAACACGGCCGGGCTCGCGGTGGAGCTCCTCGCGTCGCTCCTCGGCAAGAAGATCCTGTAGGTGCAGCGGCGTCCTGGCCCGGGAACGGCCGGGGCGGGAGCCCGCCTGGGCTCTCGAGCGTTGACACCACTCCGATCTCTCTGGTAACGTTCGTGTTTCCGGCCGGAAGGCGCGTGGCTCAGTGGTAGAGCGCTTCCTTGACACGGAAGAGGTCGGTGGTTCAATTCCACCCGCGCCTACCAGCCCGATGTGGGCTGGCGACCGCCAGCGGAGGGGAGCAACGGGCCCGAAAATGTTGTTGATCTGCGAGTGATGTCGTCCCAGAGTCCCGTCGAGCCCGTCGACACGACAGGCCCCTCCGGCGAGTCGAAGCCGGCCGATTCACCAATCGAGATCTACCGCCACTCCTGCGCCCACCTGCTGGCCGCGGCCGTGACGGAGCTCTTCCCGGAAGCCCAGTGCGGCATCGGCCCGCCCACCGAGGACGGCTTCTTCTACGACTTCCTCGTGGCGAAGCCGTTCACGCCCGAGGACCTCGTCGCCATCGAGAAGAAGATGGCGCACATCGTCAAGCAGAACCGGCCGATCGAGAAGAAGCTGCTGCCGAAGCCCGAGGCGCTCGAGCTGTTCGCGAAGAAGGGCCAGACCCTGAAGTGCCAGCTGATCGAGGAGAAGTCGGGCGACCCCGTCCAGTGCTACGCGATGGGGGAGTTCGTCGACTTCTGCCTCGGGCCGCACCTCGCGTCCACCAGGGAGCTCAAGGCCTTCAAGCTCAAGGCCGAGCCCTCGCAGTCGTACTGGAAGGGCAAGGAAGGCAACCCGGCGATGCAGCGCATCTACGGCTACGCCTTCCCGACGAAGGAAGCGCTCGACGAGCACCTGTTCCGGATCGAGGAGGCGAAGCGGCGCGACCACCGCAAGCTCGGCCGCGAACTGGACCTGTTCTCGATCCAGGACGAGACGGGCGCCGGGCTCGTGCTGTGGCACCCGAAGGGCGGCTTCGTCCGCAAGCAGATCGAGGACTACTGGCGCGACGAGCACCTCGCCGGCGGTTACGACCTCGTGTACTCGCCGCACATCGCGCGGCTCGACCTGTGGAAGACGAGCGGCCACACCGAGTACTACAAGGCGAACATGTACTCGCCGATCGAGATCGAGAACGTCGAGTACCAGCTCAAGCCGATGAACTGCCCGTTCCACCTGACGATCTACAAGTCGCGGCTGCGCAGCTACCGTGACCTGCCGTATCGCTGGGCGGAGCTCGGGACGGTCTACCGCTTCGAGCGCTCGGGCGTCCTGCACGGGCTGATGCGCGTGCGCGGCTTCACGCAGGACGACGCGCACATCTTCTGCCGGCCCGACCAGCTCGAGGCCGAGATCCTGCGCGTGCTCGACTTCGTGACCAACATCCTGCGCACCTTCGGCTTCGACCGCTACGACATCTACCTCTCGACGAAGCCGGAGAAGGCGAGCGGCAGCGACGAGCAGTGGGTGGTGGCGACCGACGCCCTGCGCAACGCCCTCGAGTCGCGCGGCCTGCAGTACCAGGTGGACCCGGGCGAGGGCGTCTTCTACGGGCCCAAGATCGACATCAAGATCAAGGACGCGCTCGACCGTTCCTGGCAGTGCTCGACGATCCAGGTCGACTTCCACAACCCGACCCAGTTCAAGCTCGAGTACATCGGCGAGGACGGCAAGGCGCACCAGCCGGTCATGGTGCACCGGGCGCTGCTCGGCAGCCTCGAGCGCTTCTTCGGGGTGCTGGTGGAGCACTACGCCGGCGCCTTCCCGCTGTGGCTCGCGCCCGTGCAGGCCATCGTCGTGCCCGTGGCCGAGCGGCACCAGGAGTACGCGCGCGAGGTCGCCGCCGAGCTGCGCGGCCACGGCCTGCGGGTGAGCGTCGACGACCGCAACGAGAAGCTGGGCTACAAGATCCGCGAGGCCCAGGTCCAGAAGATCCCCTACATGGCCGTGGTGGGGGACAAGGAGGTCGAGGCGCGGAAGCTGGCGGTGCGTCACCGCCACGCCGGCGACCTCGGCGCACAGGACGTGGCCGCGTTCGGCTCGCGCGTCGCCCGTCTTGCCGCGGAGCGCTCGGTCCGCGAAGAGGTGCCCCAGAGCCCAGGAGGTGTCTCATAGACAGCAAGACGGTCCGCATCAACGACCGGATCCGCTCGAAGGAGGTCCGCGTCATCGACGAGGACGGCTCCCAGCTCGGCATCATGCCGCCCCAGCAGGCGCTGATGCTGGCCGAGGAGAAGGGCCTCGACCTGGTCGAGATCGCGGCTACCGCGACACCCCCTGTTTGCCGGATCATGAACTCCGGCAAGTTCTTCTACCAGCAGGCCAAGCGGGACGCCGAGGCGCGCAAGCACCAGCGGCACATCCAGATCAAGGAGGTGAAGTTCCGGCCCAAGATCGACGAACACGACTTCACCTTCAAGCGCAAGAACGTCGAGCGCTTCCTCAACGAGGGCAACAAGGTGAAGTCCCTCGTGATCTTCCGTGGCCGCGAGATCGTCCACAGCGAGATCGGCCGCGAGATCCTGAACCGGCTCGCCGTCGAGCTCGGGGACACCGTGCTGGTCGAGTCGCCGCCGCGCCAGGAAGGCAACACGATGGTGCAGATCCTGGCGCCCAAGAAGGAAGTCGTCCCCGCGAAGCCGAAGGCGAAGAAGCCGCCGGCCGAGGCCGCAGCCGGCGCGGGCGCGCCCCGCAAGACCGAGTGAGACCATGAGAAAGCCCAAGAAGAAACTGAAGCTGAAGACGAATCGCGCCGCCGCCAAGCGGTTCAAGCTGACCGCGACCGGCAAGATCAAGCGCCACAAGGCGATGAAGCGGCACATCCTCACGAAGAAGGCCCCGGGCCGCAAGCGCGCGCTCGGCCAGAGCGTCCTCGTGTCGGATGCGGACGCCCCGCAGGTCCGGCGGATGCTGCTCGGATAGGCGGCTCGCCGTCGGGCGGGCGCGCGAGCGCCCCTCCGACGACGGCCAGGGCGGGCGCGACACCCCGCCCGGCGCCTGAAGGGCGCCGAACCCCAAGGGTCGCGAAACGGGGCAGCGGTCGAGCTGCCCGGGCCTTCGTCGCCGCCTGAAAGCGCGACGGGCCGGGCCGCTCTTGGCCCGTGCCAGACGAAAGGGACGTCGTCATGCCGAGAGTCAAACGGGGGAGCACGCGCCGCGACAAGCGCAAGAAGCTCCTGTCGATGGCGAAGGGCTACTTCCTCGGGAAGAGCAAACTCTACAAGTTCGCCAAGGAAGCCACCGACCGCGCCGGCAACTTCGCCTACACCGGCCGCAAGCGCAAGAAGCGCGACTTCCGCCGGCTCTGGATCGTGCGCATCAACGCCGCCGCGCGCGCGAACGAGATCAGCTACAGCCAGTTCATGGCGGGGCTGAAGCTGGCGGGGATCGACCTCGACCGCAAGTCGCTGGCCGAGATCGCGGCGACCGACGCCGCGGCCTTCGCCAAGCTCGTCGAGTCCGCCAAGGCGGCGCGCAAGAGCGCCTGACGCGCCGGGCCGGGGCGCCCGACCCGGGCGCCCCGACCCCGGTCCGCCGCCGTGCGGCGAGGCCGAGCGGAGCGAACGATCCATGGCCGATTCGATCCAGCAGTTGCGAGACAGGGTCCGCGCCCTGCGCGAGGAGTTCGAGGCGCAGGCGGCGGCGGTCGCCGACCCGGCGGCGCTGCAGGCGCTGCGCGACCGCTTCGTGGGCCGCAAGTCGGGCGCCGTCTCCGCCCTGCTCAAGTCCCTCGGCGGCCTCGTCGAGGCCGAGCGCCGCGACGCCGGGCAGGAGCTGAACGCGCTCAAGGCGGGGATCGAGTCGCGCCTCGACGCGCTCGTCGCCGGGATCGAAGGCCGCCTGCGCGAGGACGCGCTGCGGCGCGAGCGGCTCGACGTCACCCTGCCGGGCCGCCGCCCGTACGTCGGCCGGCGCCACCCGCTGACGGTGGTGCGCGAGGAGCTCGAGGGGATCTTCGTCTCGATGGGGTACGAGGTCTACGACGGGCCCGAGGTGGAGGACGACTACCACTGCTTCGAGGCCCTCAACATGCCGCCGGACCACCCGGCCCGCGACATGCAGGACACCTTCTACCTCGAGGGCGACGGCAAGCTGCTCCTGCGCACGCACACCTCCTCCGCGCAGATCCACTACCTGCTGGAGAACGAGCACCCGCCCGACGTGCGCATCATCTGTCCCGGCAAGGTGTTCCGGCGCGACAGCGACGTCACCAACACCCCGATGTTCCAGCAGATCGAGGGGCTGGTGGTCGGCCGCGGCATCAGCCTCGCCAACCTGAAGGGCACGATCGAGGCCTTCCTGCACGCGCTGTTCGGCGCGCAGTTCCCGGTGCGCTTCCGCTCGTCGTACTTCCCGTACACCGAGCCGTCCGTGGAGGCCGACCTCGGCTGCGTCGTCTGCGGCGGCTCCGGGTCGCTCGCGTCCGGCCCCTGCCGCGTCTGCAAGCAGACCGGCTGGCTCGAGATCCTGGGCTCGGGCATGGTGAACCCGGCGGTGTTCGAGGCCGTCAACGCTCGCCTCGGCCGCAAGGTCTACGACCCGGAGGAGGTCACCGGGTTCGCGTTCGGCCTGGGCATCGAGCGCGTGGCGATGGTGCGCCACGGCATCGACGACATCCGCCTGTTCTACGAGAACGACCTGCGCTTCCTGGAGCAGTTCGTCGGATGAAGGTCCCCCTTGGCTGGCTCCGCGAGTTCGTCCCCGTCCCGCAGGACACGGCGCGCCTCGCCGAAGACCTGACCGCGGCCGGGCTGGCCGTGGACGCGATCCTCAGCGTCGGCGGCGAGACGGTGCTCGAGCTCGACATCACCACGAACCGCGTCGACTGCATGAACGTCTACGGCGTGGCGCGCGAGGTGGCGGCCCTGTACGGCCTGCCGCTCGCCCCGCTCGAGGTCTCGCTGGCCGAGGCCGGGCCGACGGCGGCCGAAGCGCTCGACGTCGTGATCGAGGCGCCCGACCTGTGCGGCCGCTTCTGCGCGCGGGTCCTCGACGTGCGCGTGGGCCCGTCGCCCGCCTGGCTCCGCGAGCGGCTCGAGCAGGTCGGCATCCGCTCGATCAACAACGTGGTCGACCTGACGAACTACGTGATGATCGAGACCGGCCAGCCGAGCCACGCCTTCGACCTCGCCCGCGTGCCGGGCGCTCAGCTCGTCGTGCGCTGGTCGCGCGAGGGCGAGACGCTCACGACCCTGGACGGTGTCGCCCGCCGGCTGCCGGCCCGCGTCGGCGTGATCGGCGGCGGGGGCGGCGACCCGGCGCTGGCGCTGGCCGGGGTGATGGGCGGCGCCTCGAGCGAGATCGGCGAGGACACCCGCGCGGTGGTGCTCGAGGCGGCCTGGTGGGAGCCGCTGGCCGTGTGCCGTGGCGCGCGCGCGCTGGCGCTGCACACCGAGGCGTCGCACCGCTTCGAGCGCGGCTGCGACATCGCGGCGGGGCCGGCGGC